>NZ_JAXGWW010000178.1:0-4223 GCF_040773105.1 Lentilactobacillus sp. | reverse complement strand
TTTTGATAACGGTGGCGTGAGCGGGCTGAGCGGCGGCAAATAATCCCCCAAGCAGCAGGCCACTGCAGACCATGAATTTTGTTGTAAATCGCATTTTTCTTCCCCCTTACATAGGTTAATTGTAGCAGAGTCGGGGGAGATTGGTAGGTAAAAAACAGAGTGTGAGTCAGGGCGCCCAGCAACCGGAGCATAAGCTGGTTTCCTTGGAAATCGAGTTTGATTTTCAAGGAAAGTGGCTTATGTGCAGGTTGTTGCCCTGGGGAACACTTTTGCACTACGTAATAGCACCAAAAAAAGGCCGAAACAAAAGTTTTCACCTTTGTCTCGGCCCCGCAGCTAATAAGAATATTTAGTTATTGATTAATTTATCAATCATTGTGTCAACGGCGTCTACATAGCCGGCAAGCTTCTTGTCAGCGGCATCTTGGCTCTTGTCGTCAACTTCCAAGTAGAACTTCACTTTAGGCTCAGTTCCTGAAGGACGGACGGCCAGCCAAGTTTCATCATCCAACCAGTATTTCAAAACGTTGGATTTTGGCAGGTCAATCGTGGATTTCTTGCCATCTTTATCGGTTAATTCGGATGACTGGTAATCGGCGTGGCTGACAACTTGATGACCGTTAAATTCAGTCAGTGGGTTGTCGCGCAATTCAGACATGATGTGGGCCATCTTGTCTTTGCCGTCAAGGCCATCAAATTCCTTGGCAATCGTCTTTTCAGCATAGTAACCATACTTTTGGAACATCTCTTGAACACCATCGTACAAGGTCTTGCCTTGGCTCTTGTAGTAAGCTGAAACTTCAGCCAACAGCAGAACAGTTTGGATCGCATCCTTATCACGTACAAACGGCTTGATCAGGTAACCAAAACTTTCTTCAAAACCAAATAAGAAGGTGTGGTCATGCTCAGTTTCGTAATGGTGAATGGCTTCCGCGATGAATTTAAAGCCGGTCAAAACGTTGTTGGTGGCAACACCGTACGAAGCTGCAATCTTTGGCGCCAGGTCGGTGGAAACAATCGATTTCACGATTGTGCCGTCTGCAGGTAAATCGCCAGCTTTTTTCTTGGCTGCCAAAATGTAGTTTAAAAGAACACTGGCAATTTGGTTACCACTTAAAAGCGTGTAGCTGCCGTCAGGTTGGCGAACCGCGCAACCCAGTCGGTCAGCATCAGGATCGGAGGCAATTAAAACGTCGGCTGAAACTTTCTTGCCAAGCTCACGGGCCAAGTCAAATGCTTGTGGGAACTCTGGATTTGGAAATGGCGTTGTTGGAAATTCCGGGTCGGCGATGGTTTGTTCCGGCACGACGACGTAATTCTTGAAACCTGCTTCTTCCAAGGCACGACGGGCAATCACTTTTCCAGTTCCGTGAAGCGGGGAGTAAACGAATTTCATGTTGGCACCGACGGTTTTGATCATATCAAGGTCGATGTTGACGGTTTTAACCTTGGCGAGGTAGGCTTGATCAACTGCTTCACCAATTAAGTTCATGATTTTAGCTTCACGCAAGTCCTGTTCAGGCGTAACATTGATAGCGAACAGGTCGCTGTTCTTACGAATGTAAGATGTGATCAGGTCGGATTCCTTAGGTGGCATTTGACCGCCGTCTTGACCGTAAATCTTGAAGCCGTTGTACTGTTTTGGATTATGGCTGGCAGTGATCATAATGCCGGCATAGGTGTTTAAATGACGAACAGCGAATGACAGTTCAGGTGTGGGGCGAATGTCGTCGAATACAAAGGTTGGAATGTGGTGATATCCCAAGACTTTAGCGGATTCGTGGGCAAACTCTTTTGAGTGGTAACGGGAATCAAAGCTGATGGCAACCCCGCGTTTTTTGGTTGCGTCATCCAAAGTATCCATAAATGAGGCAAGTCCTTCTGCGGCTTGGCGAACGGTGTAAATGTTCATCCGGTTGGTTCCGGCACCGAGAATTCCTCGCATTCCGGCGGTTCCAAATGACAGGTTCGTTCCAAATGCATCTTTCTTTTTATCTGAATCATTTTTCATTTTATTTAAATCTAATAAGATATCTGCTGGTAAATTAGGCTGGTCGGCCCATTGTTGGTAAGCTGCTTCAATTTTGTCGTCCACGACATGACCCTCCTTATATTTCAAATCAACTCAATTATAGAAATTTAGCTGTCATCCGTCAATAAGTTTACTAGCCAAAAACCTTAATATAACGGAATATCCTTGACATATCAGGGTAAAGAACATATATTTATTTTAGTAAATTAACTAAAACGATTCGATACATAAAAGCATGGTTATTTCATAGAGGGGTGAGATCATGGCAACAATCAAAGACATCGCGCGTAAAGCCGGGGTTTCAATCACCACGGTTTCGCGGGTGCTGAACTACGATAAATCATTATCCGTCAGTGACCTGACTCGCAAGAAGATTTTTCAGGCAGCCGAAGCACTGGATTATACCAAAAAGAAGCGGTCGAGCACCACTCGTGACAGCATCGCCGTTGTCCAGTGGTACACCGAACAACAAGAACTTGACGATTTGTACTACTTGTCAATTCGAATGGGCGTTGAAAAGCAGGCGGAGCGCGACCATTACAAGGTTAAGCGTTACTTTGCCGGGGATTCATTGACGGCTATTGATGATGTTAAAGGAATCGTCGCCATCGGCAAGTTTAGTGATGACCAGATTGCCGAGATGCAGGAAGTCACGGATAACGTCGTCTTCGTTGACTTTGATACCTTGGCGAAGGGCCATGACTGCGTGGTAACTGATTTTGATAATTCTACCAAGTCGGTGTTGAATTACTTCATTGAAAATGGTTTGAAGCGAATCGGTATGATTTCTGGTGTCGAATACAGTAATGACCATAAGTTGAAGATTACAGACCACCGCTTTGACGTTTTCAAAAATTTCCTCGAAAAGAAGTCACTGTTTGATCCGGCCAACGTTTTTGTCGGTGATTATACATTACAGTCAAGCTACAATTTAGTTGATCAGGCATTGAAGCGGTCAAGGGAATCATTTCCAAACGCACTGTTTGTGTCCAATGATGCCATGGCAGTCGGCGCACTTAAAGCCCTTCACGAACACGGTGTGAAGGTTCCGGATGATGTGAGTCTGGTCAGCTTCAATGACACGGCAGTCGCCAAATACGTGATTCCGTCCTTAACGGCGGTCAAGGTGTACACCAACAAAATGGGTGAAGTGGCGGTTCGACTTTTGGATTTGCTGGATAACAATCTTGATGGCGATGTCCATACGCCTGAAAAAGTCGTTGTGGCGACCCATCTGGTTGAACGGGAGAGTGTTCGAAAATCGTAAGTAAACAAAAAGTGGCTAAGACGAGGGCCTTGGCCACTTTTTATTTGTGGAAATTGGATGGATCGGGAACTATACACTGGCTAAAAAATATTTCATATCAAGTGATTCATGTGGATAGGAGATAGATAAAGATGAAACTAAAGAAAGCCATTGAACGCATCATACTAATTGTTGCTTTGTTTATTGTCATATTGGTAATTATTATGTCATCTTCTCCAAAAAACTCAGTTCGTGCCAGACTTCTTTTTTCGGGACGTGTGACATCAGCTTTGCAATGTCATCCAAAGGAAAATCGTGTTATGACCAAGGCGGAAAAAGCGCCGGTTTGGTCCATCGAGAAGAAATATTCATACTTAGACTCATCCGGATCATATTACCAGCAAGATTTTAAAATCCATCAGTTTGTTTTTTTGAATTATGCAACACCGATTCCAACTTCTGCATAAGCGATGAATTGATCATTTCGTTTATGAAAAAGAGGTAGCTGGTAAGATATGAAAGACTATTTTTCTCCGCTTAGTCCAATAACGGGGTTCAACGCAAGTCCCGCGTTAAACCCCGTTGTTACACTAATGCTCGAAAGCTAACCGGCTTGCTACGCACTCTACCCCAACAAATACGTTACCCCCGTCGACTCTCTGCCAATAAAGGTTGTCATCTCTGGGTTTGTCGGCACAATTGAAATCGGGACAAACGGGAACTCCTGCGTGAGCATTTCTCTTAAGAACTTTGCCCGTTCACTTGTTCCTGAGTGAAGGATCGTCAATTTCACGATACATTCATCGTGCATTTCCTGCATTTGTGTCTTCCAGAAGTCATTGAGGGACTCATCCTTCGAGCCGTGGGCGACCAAGTCGAAGTCGTTATGGCCAAACTTAATCATATAGGCCGTGTTGGCGTGCTTGCCCAAAAATCCCCGCAGCT
>NZ_JAXGWW010000177.1:0-4248 GCF_040773105.1 Lentilactobacillus sp. | reverse complement strand
GGTATTATTGGCGCAGGAGCAATGGGAGTAAGGTATGGCGTAATGTTACAGGAAAATGCCGGAGTCGATGTTGATTTTATCGATACTTGGGAGCCGAATGTTGAAAAGATCCGCGAACAAGGCGGCGTTTCAGTTGCCCGTGATCACGCAAACCGCAGAATCGTTCCCGTCAACATCTACTATCCAGAAGAATATAAAGGACATCCAGATGTTTGGATTATCTTTAAAAAGCAGATGCAGTTAGCTGAAGAATTAGAGCGCGACAATAAAGCCGGAATTTTCCATGATGACCAGTATGTCTTCTCCGCAATGAATGGGATGGGACACTTTGAGAAGATTGCCAATTACTTCCCGAAGGCAAACATTATTTGTGGAACTGCAATGATCGCCACTCGAATGGATGGTCCCGCTGATGTTGATTTTATGGGGGCTGAGGGCGATGAAGTCATGCATATGGCGCGTTATAACAACGAAAAGCCGGACGAAAAGACCCAAGCGATCTTTGATGATTTTACCAAGGCCAAGTTAGGACCAGTATTCGCCGATGAATGGATGGGCATGTGTATGTCGAAGGTGGTGTTCAACGCCGTAACCAACACATTATGCACAATGTTTGAAATGCAAATGGGCCAATTCATTGAGTATCCGGGTGTTCGCAAAATGTCTCGGCAATTATTCGATGAAGCCTACGATGCTTGTGAACGGGCTGGGATTTACTTAATCGCAACTCGACAAGAACAGGTTGATTCCGTCATTACCGTCAGCCAAGATTACAAATATCATTATCCATCAATGTATCAGGACTTTTCGAAAGGTCGACCAACCGAAGTTGATTATATTAACGGCTACATTGCCAAAATTGGCCGTGAGCATGATTATGTTTGCCGCACCCACGAATTCGTGGTCCAAGAAGTCCACATGGCCGAAATGATGCGTAAGTATCACCAACCACAAACCAACGTTGCAGATCAACAGAACGATTCAAAGAAAGCAGGTGTCCGCGTATGAGTTTCCAGTTTTCGAAACGTGTTCCAACAAATGACAGTGATCCAGTCGGGGACATTTTAAAAGTAGCTGGCAGTCCAGACATTATTTCCTTTGCTGGCGGCTTACCCGCACCAGAGTTATTTCCGATTGACGCTTTGAAAAAAGTGACCAATGAAGTTTTCGATGAAAGTGGTCGTTCCGCATTACAGTATGCGTCAGCGATCGGCTATCCAGCTTTACGCGAACAAATCGCAAACCGAATGAATAAGCAGGGAATTCAAGCAACCGTTGATAACATCATGATTACCACTGGTTCACAACAGTCGATCGATATCACCGCTAAAATGTTTGTTGATCCTGGTGATACGGTGATTGTCGAAAAGCCGACCTACCTGTGCGCCTTAGATGTATTTAGAAGCTATGGTGCCCACATTGTTGGCGTTGAAATGGATGAAGACGGCATGAAGATGGACCAGTTGGAAAAAGCTGTTTCCGATAATCCCAACACCAAGTTCATTTACACGATTCCGAATTTCCAGAACCCGACTGGACGCACCATGTCAGCGGACCGTCGTGAGAAGATGATTGAAATTGCCAATAAGTACGACATCATGATTATGGAAGATGACCCGTACGGTGCCATCCGCTTTGCCGGCGATGATATTGAACCTGTTAAATTTTATGATAAGCAGGAGCGGGTTATCTACCTCAGCACCTTCTCGAAAATTTTAGCACCCGGCTTGAGATTAGGTTGGATTGTGATGAATAAGGACTTAATGCCAAAATATAGCGTGATGAAGCAATCTGCCGATGTTCATTCCGATAACTTAACCCAACACATTGTCGCCAAATTCATGGAAGAATATGACATTGACGAACATGTGAACAAAATCAAGAAGGTTTATCGAAAACGTGAGAACGTTATGATGGCAGCCATTGAGAAGTATTTCCCAGCGGGTGTCAACTACAGTCATCCAGAAGGCGGCTTATTCATTTGGGTGGAAGTACCTGGCGATGTCGATACCATCGAGTTATTTAATACCTGCATCAAGCACAACGTTGCCTTTGTTCCCGGCGAGCCGTTTTACCCGGACAAGGTTACGCCTGGCACCTTTAGATTAAACTACTCCAACATGTCCGAAGATCAAATTCAGACCGGCATCGAACGATTGGGAAGCGCGATTAAGGAAACCATTGCGCAAACGGAAACTTCCGGTGTCCGTTAATTTAACGCATCCGATAAGGGGGTTGATACCAGCATTTATATCAATAAAATGGACCAACTCAGAAGTACCACCCACATATTGGCGACACTCAGTCGACCTGCAGGTAAATCCTGACACATAGCACGCCAAATAGAATGTATTATAGAAGAAATTTGAGATTATAATGAAATGAAATTCGAAGAGACCGGAGCAAAACAAATGATTTTGCCCCGGCCTTTTTGTGTGCAAGCATGAAACCGCGATGCCATATAAGCTTCACTTAAGGTCTTCAAGTTAAACTCTTACCATCATTTAAAATGAATGGAGGAATCTAAATGGATGTTTTAAAAATGGATGCAACTGAATACTGGGAAGATTTTATGCGTCGGAACAACATCAATCATGCCAACTTCGATACTTGGGCGTTTTCTGATCGTCCCAACTCTAGTGATATGTTAGCTGAAATGGTGGTTAAAGGACAAAAGACTGCTTATAGTTCTTGGTTTAACTTCTACGACGCGGATCAGGTGGTACCCACCGCGGGCGATTACCGCATGGTGCTCAAACAAAATGGCGATCCGGCCTGTATCATTCAATTGAAAGTCGTTGAAATCGTGCCGTTTAAATGGGTGTCTTCAGAACACGCATTTCTCGAGGGCGAAGGGAATCGCTCACTCAAATATTGGCGGCAACTGCATAAGCAACTTTTCCGCAAACAGGCAAAAATTCATGGGAAAACATTTTCACTAGAAAGCCCTTGTATTTGTGAGCTATTTGAGGTCATTGATACTCCAAAAATTTAATTGTGTGGGCCCCACTGTAAATGGTAGTATGTTAGTTGCAGGTAAATTCGACTAACTAATATTCAGGGGGGCACCAGTGTGGATTTTTCAGCTAATAATCAAACGGATAGCGCCAAACAACACCCATTTTTGGTTATCACAGTTGTAGCATTGATGACATTTATGGGCGTTTTGACTGAAACTTTCATGAACGTTACGTTTCCAACCTTAATGAAGCAATTTAATATCTCGTTGCCAACCGTCCAGTGGGTCACAACCGGATACTTACTCACGGTGGCCTTACTTACAATCACATCGGCATTTTTAAAACGTCGATTTACGAATAAGCAGTTGTTTATCTCAGCTGCACTTTTATTTATCACCGGTGACGTAATGTGCGGCTTGGCACCAAGTTATCCGGTGCTCTTAGTGGGCCGTTTGATTCAGGCTGGTTGTGTTGGACTAACGGGCCCCTTGATGAATAACATTATCTTAGATGTTGTTCCCCCGCATAAGCTGGGAACCTATATGGGAATGGCCAACCTGATCGTTTTGGTTGCGCCGGCACTTGGACCTACTTTTGGCGGTTCGGTGGTTTCTTTTGCCAGTTGGCGGATGATTTTTTGGATTACCGTTCCGGTTACCATTGTCCTATTAATCTTGGGCATTTTCATTATTAAGCAGTACACACCGACACAGCACTATGATTTTGACTGGCTGCGTTTTGGCGTGCTTGCGCTTGGAATGATTAGCTTATTAATGGGCTTTAACATCATGGGTCAGCCAGGGGTGCTGATTAAATTTGCCTTGTATATGGTCGTCAGTGCAGTGCTATTTTGCACATTTGGCTGGCTATCAAAATACAGTCACAAAGCGTTGTTCAAGTTATCGGTCTTCAAACGCCCGGTGTTTTTATTTAGTTTCTTGCCTTATATTTTGCTGCAATATTCAAACATTGGAATGAATTTCATGTTACCGAGCTACGTGCAGATGGTAAATGGTGCAACGGCCTTCATCGGTGGGGTCATTCTGCTGCCTGGTAGTGTCTTGAATGGGTTGGGACAACCAATTTATGGCTGGATGCTGGATCGCTTTGGTGGCAAGTTGCCACTTTATTTAGGGAATACACTGTTCCTGTTACCAGTGTTGATCATGACGATTATGGGCCAGCAGATGTCCGTTGTCTTGATTACAATTTTGTATACCGTTTACGCAACCGGTCGGTCGATGGCATTTGGAAATAGTATGGCATACGGCTTGAAACATCTGTCCCG
>NZ_JAXGWW010000176.1:0-4251 GCF_040773105.1 Lentilactobacillus sp. | reverse complement strand
ATGTGCAAGAAGCATTTCAAACGTTTGCCAATCAAACCAAAAAGGGCATTTTTGCCTGGGGTGATGACAAACGGCTTCGCGAATTAAAGGCCAACGTTCCGATTTATTATTATGGTCTTCATGATACGGATGATTTCCAAGCGGTTGATGTCAAACGAACGACCAGCGGGTCAAGTTTTGACGTGACCTACAAGGGCAAAAACCTTGGTAATTTCTCGGTACCGCTGTTCGGCGAGCATAACATTTTCAACTCGTTAGCCGTGATTGCGGTTGCTTATTTCGAAGACGTTGATCTTGATGAAATTCGTAAGGAACTTCAAACATTCCAAGGGGTTAAGCGTCGATTTGCCGAGCGTACAATTGCCGGGATGACGATTATTGATGATTATGCGCATCATCCAACTGAAATCAAGGCGACAATTGATGCTGCCAGACAGGAATACCCAAGCAAAAAAATTGCGGTCGTCTTTCAGCCACATACCTTTAGTCGAACAATTGCGTTAATGGATGACTTCGCCAAGAGTTTGAACTTAGCCGATGAAGTCTTCTTAACGTCCATTTACAGTTCACCTCGTGAAAGTCACGGGAAGGTTTCCAGTGAAGATCTGGCAAAAAAGATTACCAAGGGTGGCCGAATTCTTTCCGTCGATAATATGTCACCATTATTGGACTATGACAATGATGTGGTCATTTTCATGGGCGCCGGTGACATCCAGAAATATGAAAAATCTTATGAAGATTTGTTGAGCCATTTAACCAAGAAAATTAATTAAGATATCTTTTAGAAGTCGTTATCCGAGTAAATTTACTTGATTAATGGCTTCTATTTGGTAGAATTACTTAACAGTATAAGTATAAATACTGCCAAATGTTTGTCGTTGTGCAATATTTGAACTTACAATTTAAAGGGGAGCGGATTGAATGAACAATTATCCAAATGAACAACAGGAAGCTCGCAGAGTTGTGAATAATGCTGCTGGGCTGAATGCCTTCTTAACTAGAATGTATGGCTGGATGAGCTTAGCCGTTTTGGTATCTGCCGCCACAGCTTTTCTCGTTACCGGATCCGTTACTGGTGGAATGGCGACTTATATTGCCACCCATCAAGGGATCATGTGGATCGGGATGATTTTATGGTTCGTCATGCCATTTGTCGTTTCCATGCAGGCACTTAAGCGGCCAACGTTAGCGTTCACCGTGTTGATGCTGTATGCAATCCTAAGTGGGTTTGTGTTTGCAACAATTGCCTGGGCATATACAGGCGCTTCAATTGCGGCTGCCTTTGTCTCTGCTTCGGCCATCTTCATCACGATGACAACGATCGGATTGGTGACTCATAAGAATCTGGATCGAATAGGTGCGCAAGCATCAGCTGCCTTAATTGCGCTGATTATCGCGATGATCATTAACATGTTCCTGCGCAGCTCGGCGATTGCATTTGTCTTCTCGATTATTGCGGTATTGATTTTTACCGTCTTAACGGCTTATGATACACAAAAAATGAAGCAAATGTACAATCAGTATTCGGGCAGTGGTCAAATTTCAATGAACGGATTAGCCGTCTTTGGTGCCCTTCAACTGTACTTGGATTTTGTCAACCTGTTCTTGCAGTTGTTGTCAATCTTTGGTAACAGCAGCGACCGTTAATCTATAAAACCTCAGTTACAATGAACGATTAACCATTTCTGGTTGATCGTTTTTTAGTTTCTGTCGTGGTAAAATTAGATTAACAGTTTTATTCAGAGGAGAACTTATGACTAATAAATTATTATTGATTGATGGAAACAGTATCGCGTTCAAAGCTTTCTACGCCTTGTATACGGCCATGGACAAATTTACCAATCCCTCTGGCCTCCACACCAGTGCCATTTATGGCTTTAACCGGATGCTGGATAAAGTGTTGGATGATGAACAGCCGACCGATGTTTTGGTTGCTTTTGATGCCGGCAAGGTCACTTTTAGGACCAAGATGTTTGCTGACTACAAAGGTGGCCGGGCTAAAACGCCGACTGAACTGTCGGAGCAATTCCCGTTTATCAAGGAATTGGTGAACGATCGGGGAATTGCCACTTACGAACTGCCTGATTACGAAGCTGACGACATCATTGGAACGCTGGCCAAACAAGCCGAAGATTCCGGTGATTACGAGGTTGTCATTGTGACGGGGGATCGTGATTTAACACAACTCACTTCTGATAAAACAACGGTTCAAGTGTCTAAAAAAGGGGTTACCGAGCTGGAAACCTATACGCCAAAGCACGTAGAAGAAAAGCTGGGGGTTAAGCCAAGCCAGATTATTGAAATTAAAGGGCTTAAAGGCGATAATTCCGACAATTACCCGG
This sequence comes from Lentilactobacillus sp., assembly GCF_040773105.1. Lineage (NCBI taxonomy): Bacteria > Bacillati > Bacillota > Bacilli > Lactobacillales > Lactobacillaceae > Lentilactobacillus > Lentilactobacillus sp. The sequence continues at coordinate 1,909 of NZ_JAXGWW010000176.1, read as the reverse complement.
GGGTTGAAAAAGTTGGCGATAAAACGGCGCTTAAGCTGATCCAGCAATTTGGGACGATTGATAATCTTTATCAAAATATTGATGATGTGTCCGGTAAAAAGTTGAAAGAACATCTGATTCAAGATGAGGATCAGGCTAGACGGGCTCACAAACTAGCAACGATTAACCGGGAAGCCCCGATTACCATTTCATTGGCCGACTTAAACTATAAGGGCGACGATATTGATAAGCTGACAGATTTCTATGAACGGATGGGCTTTAAGTCATTTTTGGCTAAACTTTCGGTTGACGATAATGACCATTCAGAGGATCAGTCTAAAATTGAGTACACCGTTTTGACGAAGGATAATCTGTCAGAATTGGATCAGTTTAAAGACGAAGTCTCCTTTCATTTGGAAATGTCCGAGGAAAATTATCACATCTCGCCATTAATTGGTTTTGCGGTGGGCCAGGGAGATCACTGGTACGTGACAAATCAGCCCGAACTGTTAAAGGATCCTCACGTGAGTCGGTTATTGACTTCTGAAACCGTTAAAAAGAATCTATTCGACGCTAAAAGAACCTTTGTTGGGCTTTATCGACAGTCAATTATTCTAAAAAACGTTGATTTTGATATGCTGCTGGTCTCTTATTTGCTTAATACAACTAATAATAGCAATGATGTTGGGACCGTTGCGCATCTGCATGGCTTTTACAACATCAAAACCGACGAAGAAGTCTATGGCAAGGGTGCTAAACGGCGGATTGATGCCCAATCACCAGAATTTTTAGCGCATATTGTTCACAAAGCCAAAGCGATTGATCAACTTCATGATGATATGTTCAAGGATCTGGATGAACATAACCAAACCACGCTCTATCGTGATATCGAAATCAAAATTGCGTTTGTGCTGGCGAAAATGGAAATTAACGGAATTAAGGTGGACGCCGGAACACTTGAAGCGATGGGAAGCAAGTTCAAGGAACGGATTGCCGAGATTCAGCAGACCATTTACCAGGAAGCTGGGGAGGAGTTCAACATTGGGTCTCCAAAGCAGCTTGGCAAGATTTTATTTGAAAAGTTGCGGTTGCCTATTTTGAAAAAGACCAAGACCGGGTATTCAACCTCAGTCGATGTTTTGGAAAAATTGGCACCGGACGCGCCGATCGTTCAAAATGTGTTGGACTACCGCCAGATTGCTAAATTACAATCGACTTATATCGATGGGTTGCTCAAAGTGATTCATAAAGATGACGGCAAGGTGCATACCCGCTACCTGCAAACCTTGACACAAACTGGTCGGTTGTCGTCAGTAGACCCGAATTTGCAAAATATTCCGATTCGAACTGAGGAAGGCCGCTTGATTCGTCAAGCTTTCGTACCAACACAACCAGGTTGGCAGATTTTTTCATCTGATTACTCTCAGATTGAACTTCGGGTGTTGGCATCAATTACGGGTGATCAAAATATGCAGGAGGCCTTTAAAGAGGGAGAAGATATTCATGCGACAACTGCGCGGCGAATCTTCGGTCTGCCCTCAAACGAAGCCGTCACCCCTGAATTACGACGTCAAGCAAAGGCAGTTAACTTTGGAATTGTTTACGGCATTAGTGATTTTGGCTTATCTCAAAATACTGGTATTACCCGTAAACAAGCCCACCAATTTATTGAACGGTATTTTGAAGAATATCCGGGCGTTAAGAAGTACATGGATGATATTGTCAAATTTGCCCGCAACCACCGCTATGTTGAAACAATTGCCCATCGGCGCCGTTATCTGCCGGATATCAACTCCAAGAGCTTTAATCTGAGATCATTTGCTGAACGGACGGCAATGAATACACCGATTCAAGGCAGTGCGGCCGATATTATCAAAATTGCCATGATCAATATGAACGAAGCAATTAAAGATATGAAAACGAAGATGCT
>NZ_JAXGWW010000175.1:0-4310 GCF_040773105.1 Lentilactobacillus sp. | reverse complement strand
AGACGCATCGATCACTTCGTCAGCGTATCGATCCAACAATTCAGCTTTAACTTGAAGCTTTTCATTGAATGTGAAAGGATCAGTATCTGAGTACTTTTGCAAGTCTCTAAAGTACCATTTCAATATAATTCCTCCAATGCAACAAAACTTATTATACCGGCAACAAATAGCCTTGTCAAGGCAATTTCCTTGATAGTCGGTTGCTCATTTCTCAATGATTATCGGATGCCGATAAAAATCTTGAGAGACGCCGGTAATCATTTGAATTAACATCCCTGAGCGAAAGTCCATCTGGATATCATCAGTCACCGTTTGATCGTTGACTTTTGTAATCAACGGCAGGGTCAGGTCATGCTTCACCTGGCTCAAATATGCCCGCCCTTTGGCATCGAAGCCTAACACGCGAACATCCCCCACCGATTGAAGCATATCATGGCTGCTGGCATGGAGCAACACGTATGTGCATAGCCGTTGGATGCGCGTGTAGGTGTAACGCTTGGTTTTGACCAGATGTAAAAATTCCGTAAAACTTTCGGCTTTGATTGCCGCCCGTTTTAAGCGAAACTCAATTCCCTCACTCATTTGATAAATCGAATGAAGTTGGTTAACAGGATTTTCAACCAATTCAAACCTTAACCAAGGCCAAAAATCATCCCAAGTCAACATCGGTTGTTGCTTAATCATCGCCATGGACGGCTTAGGAACGACTTCTTGAACAGTTTGAAGTGAATGGTTGGCAATTGCCCTTCGAATCGCAGAAGCACTCGCAAAGGCACTATCCGCCTTAATTTCAGGGTCATCGTGTGGGCTACCAACCCGTTTGATGGGCACCAACTTTAAGGGCGAACCTGCTTCATCATTTGCATTGGCATAACCAAATGCCAGAATGTCGTTTGGTTGATTTAATCGGATTCCCGTTTTTTTGAATAAATAATCCTGAAAAATTGACGCGTATGGTCGGTTAAACTGCTTAAAGCTGGGATCTTTTTGTGGTTGATTTGAAATCAGCCGTTGATAATCCATATCCGGCGTTTCGGCACCGAAGGCTAACCATTGACATCCCAACGTTGCCGCTAGATTGACGGCACCAGCTGAGAAAATATGGGAAGGCTGAATCGCTGCAACCACCGGCAGTTCAACCACCAAATCCACCCCACTTAAGAGAGCAGCCCGAGTTCGTTGCCATTTATCAAAGGCAGCCGGTTCACCGCGCTGCAGCCAGTTTCCGCTCATAATGGCAATCGAAACATCGGCACCAGTCACCTGCTTAGCCTGATTCAATAGATATAAATGCCCATTATGAAATGGATTATATTCTGAAACGATCCCCACTGCCTGCAACATCTTGTGACTTCCTTTTAATCATTTACTGGCTTTAAAGAACCAGCGTTTAGTATGAGTTTCGAATTTTCCGTGGCCAAAATCGGTCCTTGGAATGACCAGCGAAAATTTAGCGTCAATCAATCGGTCATGGATATCCGGCCAATCATAAGCCCGCTCTTGATGAATTTCATTATAAGCGTCATAAGCATCCTTATCGGCGTTGTACTGGAAGAAGTTTAGTTCATGCTCGATTGCCATTGGGGCAAAGTCGCCCTCATAGCTGGTCCACATGAATGCCGCATCTTCACTTCGGTAGTTGTACATATAGCCGGGATAAACTTCCATCACTTGATAAGGTGTAATCATGTCAAATAAGAACAGACCTTCTGGATTCAAATGGTCGTTTACGACAGTAAAAGCGGCCGATAAGTCATTTTCATCAATTAAATAATTGAGTGAATCATCAAAACACGTAATCAAATCGTATTGATCCAATCCATCCAAAGTACGCATATCAGTTTGAATAAAGGGCACGTCAACATTTGCCTCACGAGTTCGCTGTTCGGCAATTGTTAACATGTCCTCGGATAGATCCGCTCCCGTAACTTGAAAGCCCAACTTAGCAAGTTTTACAGCCAGTCGGCCGGTGCCACAGGCGAGGTCTAAAATTTTTAAGTCGGATGGTGCTTGGTTCATTTGTTGGGCACTTTCGACAACGTAATCAGCCCAACGATCATAGAGAGTTGCGTCAAATAAATCATCATAAAATTTGGCGAATTCTGTGTATATCATTATGCTTCCACCCATGAATCGATATTAACGAGTGGTGCGTCCGACCACAACTTTTCCAAATTGTAAAAGTCGCGAACATCTTTTTGGAAAATGTGGACGATCACATCACCAAGATCGATTAAAATCCAGCGTGCTGAGTCCTTGCCAGACACGCTATAAACGTTCACATCGCCAGCTTCTACCTGGTCGACAACTTCATCGGCAATGGCTTTAACCTGTCGATTTGAATTGGCGTCTGCAATCACAAAATAGTCAGCCATCAAGCTAACTTCCTGCATGTCAAGGACGACAATATCGTTGGCGTGTTTGCTGTCAGCAGCACGAACAACGAGTTCAGCGATTTCTTTACTGTTCATATTTACTCCTATTCTATTCCTGAGCCGGGCACCCAGCTGTTATAAGTAACAATTGTCTGCGGAAAGACCGGCTTATTATGGGCAACTAGATAGCTCAACGTCTGTTTGGTCTGATACGCGACGCCCGCCTGTAAATTATCAAACGTTATTTTCCGGGCTTCATCAACACCGGGAAAATTCCGGCCCGGCTCAATGTAATCTGCCATGTAAACAATCTGCTCCAGCGGCGTCATAAACTGATGTCCTACTGTATGGTACCTGACCGCGTTGAGAATATCAATATCAGTGATTTGCAATTCTGTTTTGACAAATAACCATCCCACAACACCGTGCCAAATTGCATTACCATAGTTGAGCAATTCGGGGTCCAAATGGTAAGTCTTAATTGCTTCAATAAAGTCCTTATCCGGCCGCTGTTTGGCATAATCATGAACCAGGCCGCCAATACTGGCCTTTTCAACGTCAACGCCATTTCGCTCAGCTAAATCCATTGCGGTTTGTTCAACTCGCAACACATGCTGGAAACGGCTGTCAGTCAAGGCGTTTTTGAGCTTGGCGACAAGTTCGTCCCGGCTATACGGGACAATCTGATTATGATACGTGAGTTGATTATTTTTCATACAAATGGTTCTCCTTTATATAACGTTCAACGGAAGCCGGCACCAAATATTTAATTGACTGGTGCTGTCGCAACTTCGATCTAATCAATGAAGAAGAGATGTCGATATAGGGGACGTCGACCCAGATAACCGGATATTTTGACGAAGGTGTATAGCCGTCGCGTTTAACACCGACAAATGACACCAACTTAACCAACTCATCAATCCGATGCCATTTAGGTAGGTAAGCCACCATATCGCCGCCAATAATAAAATAGTATTGGTTTTCCGGATGTTGTTGGGTTAATTGCTTCATTGTGTCATACGAGTAACTGACGCCACCACGCATGATTTCAGTCATCTCAATTGCAAACTTGGGATTGTCGCGAATGGCGCAGTTAATCATGGCAACGCGGTCCTTCGCATCGATCGCAAATTTACGATCAACGTGTGGCGGATTCGCGTCAGGCATTAGGTAAACTTTATCCAATCCCAACTGATCCAAAACTTGGTCGGCGACAATTAAATGCCCGTTATGAACGGGATTAAAAGTGCCACCAAGAATACCGATCCGTTTTCCCTTTTGTTTCACAACTGTTTTTGTCTGTGTAAGTGTTTCAACATTATTGACCACATTCGCCATTTCAAAATACCCCTAAATTGAAAATACTTCCGTTGATAAATCTTGATGCTTTTCATCTTTTGATGGTTTGAACAAGACTAAAGTCTTACCAATTGTTTGAACAACGGCGATATCACTCTTGGCTTCAATATAATCCTTAATGTCAGCCACAGTTGCCGTCGAGTTCTGCAGAACATTCACTTTAATTAATTCCCGACTATCGAGCGCCTTGGTGATTTCTTCGAGCCAAACCGGTGATAGACCGTTTTTACCAACTTCAAAAATTGGCCGCAACCGGTTGGCATTTGCTCTTAAGAAACGCTTTTGTTTTCCAGTTAATTTCATATATACCTCTTTATTTTAAATCATCGCGGGACGAATCAACACTGAAACGCCCTTTGGTGCCCAACCCGTTACCGATACGCCTTCTGGAATGGTAACCCAACCAAGGCCTTCGATCACCAAGTCGCTTTTTTCAGTTGACTTGAACTCGTGAGGCTCTAATGGTGGGAAATCATCTGTCTGATCTTCCATCGGTGGGGTTAAAAACGACCCAACGTGGCTTGCATAAAACTCATCGGCGTTTTCCAGTTTGGTGCGATGAATAAACAAATTATT
>NZ_JAXGWW010000174.1:0-4335 GCF_040773105.1 Lentilactobacillus sp. | reverse complement strand
GCCAACTGGTGCTTGGCAACTAATACCAAGCCGCTGGTAAACCGATCCAAGCGGGTGATAATGTGGGGCACTAAATCTGTCGCCCTTTCCGTGATTAAGTGCCCCTTAATTCGGTTAACCAGTGTATCTTCACGATTAGCCGGTCCGGGGACAACGGTCAACCCAGCTTGTTTGTCGACGACCAGCCAATTGGCATCTTCAAAAACCACAACGATTGGCCCGTCACTGACCGCCACGTTTGGGTCGCTAACTTCATCCGGCATGATCACTTCTATTCGATCGCCGTCGTGGAGTGAAACTGTGCCGTCAACTTCTCGATTGTTAACCAAAAACTCGCCGCCATTCGTCTTGAGTCGCCGGTACATCCTGTGACTAATGCCTTGAGCATTTAAAAACTTTTTTAACGTCTTTGGGTCGTCTCTTTTAGTTATCCAAGAAAATTTCAAAATGGCCTCCAGAAAAAAATATTTTTGTATTGCGTACAACTGTTTTGTGCACTGTGTAAACGCCGAAGGAGCAGCACTTCCGGCATGTGATTCACATTTCAAAACCGATAAACCGCATTGTCAAGGGGTTGACATCGTTTGCATAACTTGTAATATGTAAGTACAAGCATCGCTTGTGAATCTTTTATTATTCAAAAGGAGAAGTTAATATGAAAATTGCAGTGATTGGTTGTACCCATGCAGGCACCTTCGCTATTAAAACGATTTTAGGAGAACATCCAGATGCTGAGGTAACTGTTTATGAGAAAAACGACAACATTTCATTTCTCTCATGCGGAATTGCCTTATATCTCGGGGGACATGTAAAGGATCCGCAAGGCTTGTTCTATTCTAGCCCAGACGAACTTAAAAAACTAGGTGCCAACGTTAAGATGAACCACGAAGTTAAAAACGTTGACCCTTCAGCTAAAACCATTGAAGTCGTTGATCTTGAAAACAACAACAGCTTTGAAGACACTTACGACAAATTAGTTGTCACAACCGGCTCATGGCCAGTTATTCCACCAATCAAAGGAATCGACAACAAAAACGTCTACCTTTGCAAGAACTGGAATCACGCCCAAAAATTATTTGAAACTGCCCCATCTAAGAAACGCATTACCATCGTTGGTGCCGGCTACATCGGTGCCGAGTTGGCAGAAGCATACAATACGAAGGGTCACGACGTTACTTTGCTTGATGGTGCCGACCGCATCATGAGCAAATATTTCGACAAACAGTTTACTGATGTCGTTGAAAAAGACTTCACCGACCATGGCGTTACCCTTGGTTTAGACCAACAGGTAACTGAAATTTCTGGTGATGACACTGTGACCGTGACGACCACCAAGGGTTCATTTGAAACCGATTTGGTTGTGATGTGTGTTGGTTTCCGTCCTAACACTGCGTTATTCAAGGGCAAATTAGCCATGACTGAAAATGGTGCCTTAATTACCAACGAATACATGCAAACTTCTGATCCAGACATCTACGGTGCCGGTGACAGTGTTGCGGTTCATTACAACCCAACTTCAAGCTTGGCTTACATTCCACTGGCAACCAACGCGGTTCGTCAAGGAATCCTGGTTGGTAAAAACATCGACAAGCCAACTGTTAAATACATGGGTACGCAATCGTCATCAGGTTTGAAGCTGTATGATAAGACCATCGTTTCCACTGGATTAACCATGGCCGCTGCCAAAGAACAGGGTGTTAACGCGCACGAAGTCATTGTTAAAGACAACTATCGTCCAGAGTTCATGCCCTCAACCGAACCTGTCTTGATGTCATTGGTTTACGATCCAGACTCAAGAAGAATTCTTGGTGGTTCACTGTTGAGTACCTACGACGTTTCACAATCAGCCAACACGCTTTCTGTATGTATCCAAAATCGCAACACAATTGATGATTTGGCTATGGTTGATATGTTATTCCAGCCACAATTTGACCGACCATTCAACTACTTGAACATCCTGGCGCAAGCAGCTCAGGAAAAAGAAGCCAAAGTTTCAGAAACTGTTTCAAAATAGCGGTTACATTTTTGCTTTCAAATCATCTCAAAGCACGTTATAATATTTATTGCATGGTGATGACGATCTTTTCTAAACCACATTTAGCGTCACACAAATGCATCCCGTCGAACTTCGGTTTGGCGGGTTTTCTTTTACCAACATTAATTGAATTTGCATGGAAAATCATTTAAGCTATAATGATTACGAGTTCATTAATAAAAATTGGAGGAACTGATTATGGCTGAAGATCATTTTATCATCACGACGACGGAACACATCCCTGGAAAGGACTATGAAGTGATTGGCGAAGTCTTCGGATTAACCACTCAATCCAAAAACGTCGTTCGAAACATCGGTGCCGGACTGAAGAACATCGTTGGTGGCGAAATCAAGGACTACACCAAGATGTTGGATGAAGCCCGTAACGTTTCCGTTGATCGGCTAAGAGATAATGCCATCAAAATGGGCGCAGACGCCGTTGTCATGATGCGGTTTGATTCCGGCTCAATTGGTGCTGACATGCAGTCAGTTGCCGCTTATGGCACGGCCGTTAAATTTAAATAAGCTTAGTATCCACTTAGGGGCTGTTTGGCAAAACTAATGTTTTGCCAACAGCCCCTTTTCTTTTTCGCTATGATTCAACTGTCGATGAAACCATCGCCAGCACCTCGTAAATTTTGTCAATTCCTGCCAGCAAATCAGCCTTGCTCATTACCAGTGGTGGCAATAGGCGCAGCGTATTGTGTTTGGCGGACAAGGTCAGTAGTCCCTGGCTTTGCAGCTCGGCAATGACATTCTCCACCTGAATTGCCGGGTTCAAATGAATCCCGATCATCAGGCCCATGCCACTGACGCCGTCGACGACTGAAAGTGGCGCAATCTTTTTCTCGATGACGTCAAACACCGCTTTCGACTTCTGTTGCACCTGATCCAAGAATTCTGGGGTCAGCTGTTCAAGAACTGCCTTGGCGGACGATAACGCAATCTTATTGCCGCCAAAGGTCGTTCCGTGAGCCCCAGGTCCAAAAGCGGCTGCCAACGCCTTTTTACCAAGCATTGCCCCGATTGGCAGCCCATTTCCCAAAGCTTTGGCACAGGTAATGATATCAGGTTCCAAATCAAAGTTTTGGTAAGCAAACTTCATTCCCGTTCGACCGATTCCAGTCTGCACCTCATCGATAATCAAGAGAACCCCTTTTTCGTGGCACCTTTGATCGACTGCCTGCAACCACTTGGGATCACCGGAAACAACCCCACCTTCCCCCTGGATTACTTCAAGAATCACGGCTGCCAAGTCATCTGTAATCGCGTCTAGGGCTTTGAAATCGTTATAGTCCGCAAAGCTGACGTCTGGCACCAGTGGTTGAAAGCCGGCTTGAATATCCGGATTGCCAGTCAGCGACATCGAGCCATATGTACGACCGTGAAAGCCATTGTTAAACGCTAAGATGTGGCCCTTACCAGTGGCTTTTCGGGCTAATTTAAACGCCGCTTCATTTGCTTCGGTCCCTGAGTTGCAGAAAAAGGCCAGCATCCCTTCCGGACACAGTTGCTTTGCCACGTCATCCTGCAGCTGGCTGGGATACAAATTCGAGGTATGCCAAATTTTCCCCAGTTGATTTAAGACACTTTGTTCAATCCAATCATTGCTGTAGCCAAAGCTGCACACACCAATTCCACTGGTAAAATCCAAATATGTTTTCTGATCACTATCAACTAAATGCCAGTCGTGTCCCGACACAATTTCCATCGGGTACTGGGCATAAGTTGGAAAAATATGCTTCATTATATCAATCTCCTTTAAATTGCGAATTGTTCAACTGATAAATTAGTTCCGGAATGTTGCAACTCATTCGTGATTTCGACTTCTTTAACACCGTGTTTGAGCGCGTCAAACGCGGCTTTGATTTTTGGCTTCATTCCGGCTTTAATGACTTGCGTCTCCAGCAACTGATCCGCCTTTTGCGGCGTCAGCTTATTTAAGACGTGCCGATTAACCATCACACCTGGGACGTCGGTTACCAGATACAACTTTTCAGCTTCTAACAGCCGCGAAATCGCTGCTGCAGCGACATCACCGTTAACGTTTAGCGTTTGGCCCGATTTTGAAATTGCTATCGGCGCACAGACGCCAATGCCGTTTTGTAACTGGTTTTGAATGTAATCCTGGTTAATGGCGGTCACTTTTCCCACCTCACCATAAACGGCTTGGTCTAAATACTCACCATAAGCAACCGGCTGACCCATCGCATTCATGCCGACAACTGGCAGGCCATGAGCCATCAGGTGCTGACACAGGGCTGGTTGAACCAATCCCAACAGGACGGCTTGGGTCACCT
>NZ_JAXGWW010000173.1:0-4337 GCF_040773105.1 Lentilactobacillus sp. | reverse complement strand
GAAACGCTTCCAGCATGAAGCCATGGCGGCGACACAGCTGGATAATCCCCACATCGTCGGCATTTATGATGTTGATGAAGTCGAAGGGATGCAGTACCTGGTCATGGAATACGTTGATGGCGAGGATCTCAAAAAATACATCAAGGACAACTTCCCCATTCCGTATGCCGAAGTTGTCAATATTATGGAGCAAATTTGTTCGGCCGTCAGTGAAGCGCACCGTCATAATATTATTCACCGGGATTTGAAGCCACAAAATATCCTGGTTGATAAAAACGGGTATATCAAGATCACCGATTTTGGGATTTCCCGGGCCGGATCCGAGGACACGATGACCCAGACGCGTTCGATTATCGGCTCGATTCACTACCTGTCTCCCGAACAAATCAAAGGCGAGATGGCAACTGCCCGCTCGGATATCTATTCGTTAGGAATCATCCTTTACGAAATTTTAACCGGTAAAGTTCCTTTCAACGGTGACACCGCCGTTTCGATTGCAATCAAGCATTCCCAAACCCCGATGCCATCCGTTAGAGATTTCGATCCGCGAATTCCTCAAGCCATGGAAAACGTGGTCTTAAAAGCAACTGCCAAGAATCCCAATGACCGTTATCAATCCGTCAATGAATTAGCAGCCGACTTAAATACGTCGTTGGATAAATCACGGGCGAATGAAGCCAAGTTCACTGTTCCATCCCAGAACACCGGGATGGATGAGAAAACTCGGGTGATGCCATTTACCCCCTTAACGGATCAGGGTCAAACAGCCAGTGCCGATGCCCAAAAGCGCGAAACACCGGCTGGTCAGACTAAAAAAGGCAAAAAACCTGATAAAAAGCACCGCCGTCGAAAATGGTTCATTATTGGCGGTATCGCCGGGTTATTGGTGCTGATCTTGGCAATTGTGCTGGTTGCTTCAGCCACCGGGAAAACCACCGTTCCGGTTATTTCTGGAACCTTGGAATCTGAGGCCGAGGCTAAAATCCAGGACGCCGACCTAACAGTCGGCAGCGTCAAATATGAAAGCAGTGATAAAATTGACCGCCACAGAGTCATTAGTTCCTCACCCAAAGAAGAAACCAAGGTCAAAAAGGGCACCAAAGTCAACTTAGTGGTCAGCTCTGGGCCAAGAAAAGTCAAGGTTGACAACTATGTGGGTCAAAACTACGATGCGGTCAAACAAAAGCTTGAAGATGAAGGCTTTAAAGTGCGGAAACGAAACGCGCCTTCAAGTTCATTTAAACCCAGCAAGATTCTCCAACAGGATTTTCAATCCGGCGCACGACTGAATCCAGCTAAGCAAACGTTGACTTTCGTGGTCTCTACTGGTATTAAACAAATTACCCTCAAGGATTTAACCGGGATGACCAAGGCGCAGGTCGTTTCATACTCGAATAAAGTTGAAATTAATCCAACTTTTGACTACGTCTATTCTGATGATCAGCCAAAAGGGCGCGTCGTTCGACAATCACCAAATGCCAATCAATCTATCCAGCAGGGCGGTAACGTGGCCGTCTGGATCTCTCGTGGACCAAAGAAAGATAATTCAGATCAGCTGAAGAGCTTTAACGTTCGAATTACGATTCCTTATCTACAGGCCGAATCCGCTAGTGCCAGCTCAGCATCGTCATTGGATCCAAGCGGCGAAGCAAGTGACGACTCACAAGATGATCAGTCCGGTTCCAATGAAAACGTGGTGCTGATTTATCTTAAGGACCATGATCACAGCTTATCGAACGTCTACAAGCAAATGGTGATTACCAAGGATACGGCAGTCACCTTGCCATTTAAGCTGACAAGTAAAGAGGTCGGTAAGTATAAGGTCGTTCGTGACGGAAAAACGATTATGCGCGATAATAATGTCACTTACGATTCACATTAATAAATTACTGCAAATTAAAGTCACTTCTCTTATAATAAAAGGGAAGTGATTTTTTTATCGAGGTGATCAGTTGAAACAAGGAAAAATTTTTCAGTCATTAAGCGGCTTTTATGATGTCCATTCGGAAGGAAAGATTTATCGAACGCGGGCCCGGGGCAATTTTCGCAAACGCAAGATTACGCCACTGGTCGGCGACGACGTGGAGTTTCAAGTCGAAGATGACAACAAGGGATACATTCTCAAAATGCTTCCCAGAAAAAACGCGTTGGTCAGACCGCCGATTGCCAATATCGACCAGGCGATTGTCGCAACCGCCACGACACAACCAGAGTTTTCCAGTAACCTATTGGATCGGCAGTTAATTGCCCTGGAAATTGGCAAGATCAAGCCAATTATCTATTTCACCAAAACAGACTTATTGGACGACAAGCAGTTGGACTACTTTAAAGCGTTAGCGGCTGATTACGCCAAGATTCCTTATCAGGTTATTTTGCCGGATCAGGCATTTGATGAAAATTCGTTGGATCATTTACGCCAATTGTTTTCAGGAAAAGAAAATGTGATAATGGGACAGACCGGTGCCGGCAAATCGACGTTGCTCAATCACCTCGCACCGGATTTGAATTTGGCAACGGGCGAGATCTCCACCGCTTTGAATCGGGGCAAACATACGACTCGAAAAGTGGCGCTGCTGCGTGTCAATGACGGCTTTATTGCGGACACACCGGGATTTTCATCGTATGATACGTTGGAAATCGATTACCGGGAACTGGCGAACTATTTCCCTGAATTTAAGCGGGCATCTGTTAAATGTCGCTTTAGGGGATGCGTCCACGTCAACGAACCCGACTGTGAGGTGAAGCGGCAAGTCGCTGCCGGAGACATCATGTCGAGCAGATATGAAAATTATTTGCAACTGTACACCGATATTAAAAATCGGAAACCAAATTATAAAAAGTGAGGAAGTTAATTATGATTAAAGTTGCACCTTCAATTTTGAGTGCTGATTATGTCAATTTGCAAAAAGATGTTGAAATGGTCGATAAGGGTGGCGCAGAAGTGCTGCATATTGACATTATGGATGGTCAATTTGTACCCGCTCTTTCCTATGGCCCCGGCTGGGTCAAAGCCATTCGCCCAATCACCGATATGGTCCTTGACGTTCACATGATGGTTCAATCACCAGAACGCTTCGTTGACCAATTCGCTGATGCCGGCGCTGATATTATCGGTGTTCACACTGAAGCGACGCCACATATTCACCGTGCTTTACAGATGATTAAGAACAAGGGCGTTAAGGCAGAAGTTGTCATCAACCCAGGAACCCCTGTTTCAGCCATTAAGCCGGTCTTGTATATGGTGGATCAAGTCTTAGTGATGACGGTTAACCCTGGATTCGGCGGTCAAAAGTTCCTGCCGGAAACCGTTAAAAAGATTGCCGAATTAAATGAAATTAAAAAATCAGAGGGCTTGAACTTCGACATTGAAATTGATGGTGGCGTCAACGATCACACTGTTGTTGGTGCTTATCAAGCCGGTGCAACGGTTGCAGTTGCCGGATCCTATGTATTTGATGCCGATGACCCGGTTAGTCGAATCAACGCGATAAAGGATGCTACAAAATAAATGAAACGATTAAATCTATTGGTCGGCGGTCCGATTGACCTCTGGCCTGATGAATTGAAAAACGGACAGGTTAGCGGCGACTGGATTGGGATCGATAGAGGAAATCTCCATTTAATTGAAAAGGGGATTGATCCCTTGGTAGCGATTGGTGACTTCGATTCTTTAAAACCTGAAGAATTGCAGCTGGTTCGCGACCACATCTCAGATATCCGCCAGTCAATTCCTGAAAAAGATGACACTGACACGCAATTGGGATTAAAGGTTGCCTTGCAGGAATATCACGCGGATCGTCTGGATATTTATGGTGCCACTGGTGGCCGCTTGGATCATTTTCTGGCGAATCTGTGGATGGTCCTGGAGCCACGGTTTAAACCTGATGCACCAAAAATTCGTATGATTGACAAGCAAAATACCCTGACCTTTTTTCTACCCGGAGACTACCAGATTCAAAAAGAGGCCGATAAAAAATATTTGGCGTTTGTGGCATTGACACCGATGGATCACCTAACGCTATACGATGAAAAGTATCGTTTGGATGATTACCAGGTCAAACACCCGATGTCGCTTGCCAGCAATGAATTTGTCGGCGAAACTGCCAAGTTTCAATTTGGCAGTGGGGTCATGTGTGTGATTCAAAGTAAGGATATTAACCGGTTTAATTAATACGGAAAATCAAGTTTGTGACATTATTTGGCTGCACCAGCTCGTTGTTGGTCAGTCGAAAAAAGGATTGAGTCATTCTCACGGAAATGTGAGGTTGACTCAATCCTTTTTCATTGTAATAAAAAAGATCGATCATCATCGATCCAAGTTATTGCTATACACGGGT
>NZ_JAXGWW010000172.1:0-4377 GCF_040773105.1 Lentilactobacillus sp. | reverse complement strand
CCGTCCACGATGTCGGCAGCTGCCGCATATTTCGCGTATTTGTCTGCTAAGAGACCCTTTGTAAGTGGTACTTGAATGTCCATGGTCATCCCCCCTTAAGTCCATGATATGTCTTTTACGTTGAGATTAAAATAATCTGTTTTTTAAATTATTTGATGAAACGTAAGATGAAATAGCCCTGACCGTTTGACGTAATTGTATAATTCACATAGCCGGCTTTGAGCCACTGCTGTTTAGTCGCATTTGCCCAATTCTTGGCGTCTTGAACCGAGGCAAAGGTATGGGTGCTGGCAAATTGGTCGGGCGCCTTCTGGGGCTTGGCAGGTTTGTTGCTCTTAATGCCATTGAGTAGATTTTGCTCTTGTGAACGAACCGATTGGTTTTGTTCCTCATTGATTGTCGTTTGGAACTGGGAACGTTCTTTGGGTGACAGTCCGCCGTCACTTGCGTCTTTGAGCTTGTTGCTAAATGCGTTCACCAGATTTTTTTCAACTTGACTCGTCAGTGCACCCTTGTCACTTTTTCCGGTTAAAGCCTTTTCGGACTTGTTGATGGTTTTGCTAATCTCGTTTGTGGAATTACTCTTAGACCGGCCATTACCGGACGTTAACAACCAACTGACAGACAGGGCAAGGGCAATCCCGATAACCAAAATTAAGAGTGCCAACCACCAGCCGCTATATTGTTTCTTGTGTTGACGGCGCCGATTCTCTTCAGAATTGAAGTCGTATTTTTTGTATTGTGGTTCATTGTCATGCCTATTCAAATCAATACCTCATTTAGATTCTATTATTGCATATTAATCTAGTTGAATATATTATAACAGATAGCGAAAATCTTGTATTTTTAAACCACAAAGGATGGCCAATATGGATAATGTGTATGTAAAACAATTTTCCCAACTGACAACAAACGAACTCTTCGATATTTATAAGCTCAGGGTAGCAGTCTTTGTGGTCGAACAAAAATGTTACTACCAAGAAGTTGATGACGACGATAAGATTTCCTACCACTTGATGTTTAAAGACGCGCGTGGGCAATTAACCGCTTATGCACGGATTATCCCTGAACAAAATCGGACGGTTGCCCGAATCGGACGAGTGGTCGTCGATCCCCAAAGCCGTGGCGGTGGTCACGGAAGAAGACTCGTCGATCAAGCATTGGCTCAAATTCCACAATTAATGCCCAAAGCCAGTAAAATTGTTTTGGCAGGTCAACAATATCTCAATCAGTTTTATCAATCATTTGGTTTTAAAAATGTCAGTGACGTTTATTTGGAAGACGGCATTCCCCACATTGACATGGAGAAGCTGATCTAAATTAGATTGACAAGTGTTTTCAGTATATTATAATTGTTTCAACGAATGAATCTTTAACTCTGGTCCCGTGAGGCTGGTAAGAGGACGATATTGAACGAGTGAAGGCTCGAAAAATGTCTGTCGGATTGCCGGCGGGCATTTTTTTGTGCGGTTCGAGGTGCAGTGGTGACATAAAGATTTAAATTTAAATGAGGGTGGCAAATATATATGGCAGACAAAAATGAATTTCACGACGATCGGGCGATTCTAGATATCCATGACATGCCGAAGTTCTTCCCGTGGGTTGGGTTGTCACTTCAACACATGTTTTCGATGTTTGGTTCGACAGTGATTGTCCCGTTATTGGTCTGGTTGAGTCCAAGCATTGCGTTGTTTGCGTCAGGTGTCGGAACGCTACTTCACATTATGATTACCCAGCGGAAGATTCCGGCCTACATGGGATCAAGTTTTGCATTTATCACACCGATGTTGGCGTTAATGAAGACGACAGGCTATCCTGGAATCGCTCAGGGAGTTATCGGTGTCGGAATTGTGTATATGATTGTGGCGGCGATTATCTGGGGCATCGGATCGGACTGGGTGGACCATATTTTACCGCCGATTGTGGTTGGACCGATTGTGATGGTGATTGGTCTGTCACTGGCTGGTAGCGCAGCACAAGATGCCATGATGAAAAATGGCCATTACAGTCTGCTATACTTCTCAATTGCACTGGCAACGTTATTCTTAGCAATTATTTTTAACATGTTATTTAAAGGCTTTATTGGTCTAATTCCAGTGTTATTGGCGATTGTTTGTGGGTATTTGATTTCGGTATTCTGCGGAATCGTTGATTTACACGCGATTGCAACTGCCCCCTGGTTCAAAATTCCGGCCTTTGATATTCCCGGAATTGATTACAAATTTCACATTGATTGGGCGGCAATTTTAGCCATCACCCCAATTGCCTTCGTCACGATGACTGAGCATATGGGACACATCATGGTGCTGGACGAATTAACCGGTCGGGACTTCTTCAAGGACCCTGGCTTGAATCGAACGCTTGCCGGTGATGGTGCCGCTTCATTGTTTGCCGGTTTGGTTGGGGCGCCAGCCATGACCAGTTACGGTGAAAACATTGGCGTTATGGCCATTACCAAGATTCACAGTGTTTATGTATTGATGGGAGCGGCCATGTTCGCGATTTTATTTGCCTTCGTCAATAAATTAAACGTTTTGATTATGCAAATGCCGATGCCGGTTATTGGCGGAATCAGTTTTCTCTTGTTTGGAACAATTGCGACAGCCGGAATTCAGGTTATGGTGGAAAATAAGGTTGACATGGGTCTCAAGCGAAACCTGATGATTGCCTCAACGGTAATGGTCGTTGGTGTCGGAAATGCCTATTTGCAAATTGGCCACTTTCAATTTACTGGATTGGCATTCGCCACAATTATTGGGATTGTGCTCAACCTGGTATTGCCACAAAAGGCTGCAAGCGAGCGGGAACATGATCAAAAGATGGCAGATAAGGCGGCCGAAGAAGAAAAGCAGCGACTGCTTCATCAACGCAATTTGCATAAGTAATCAACATTTTGTAAAGTAGTCCCAAGCATAAAGGGAGGGATAGCCATGATTGATCCACAAAAGCAGCCACAAATTGCGTATAAGCACGCCGTTTCCAACGAGGATTTTGAACTCGCCAAACGGTTATTCATTGAATATTCCCAGTCGCTGGGATTTGACCTCAGCTTTCAAGACTTTTCCGATGAGTTAAATGATTTATCAAACAGGTACAGTCAGCCGGGCGGTGATTTAATTTTAGCGTACGTTGATCATCAGTTGGCTGGTGCAGTTGCCGTACATCCATTTGAACCCGGAATTGCGGAAATGAAACGACTCTACGTGAGGGATGCTTTTCGACAATTGGGCATTGGTCAAGAGCTGGTTGCCCGAATTTTGGTAAGTGCCAAAAGCCTCGGTTATGATGCAATTCGCTTGGATACTTTAAAATCTATGCACGGCGCATTAAAAATTTACCGGGCGGCTGGTTTTAAGGGGATCGATCCGTATCGGTTTAATCCCTTGGATGGTGCGGAGTATATGGACTTACGTTTCGACGAAATTTAGACTGCTGGATAATACACTTGTTTATAAAATAATGGGTTGGAACATAAGCATCGTTGCTTGTGTCCAGCCCATTTTTAGTTAGTGTTATTCGTTTAATACCCCGTTGCTTATCACATTAATGCCTCAAGTCTAACCGGGGTCGTGTCACGCGCTCAGATACACGCCTTGGTTTCTTTGCATTGATTGTGCTAACAATGCGAGAAGCATTGGGACGATTATGGCAATGGAAACTTTAACCATGACGTCTTCGATTCCTGCCTGCTCGGCGATATCCAGTAGCGCGCCGTGCAGATACATGATAATCAGTGTGTGTTTACCAATCGTTGATAAGAATAAACTAATTGGCAATCGACTGGTCAAATACGAGATGCCCATGACTCCAAATGAGAAGATGAGGGGAATCGTTGCCAGCATCAGGATTTTTGGCTCCGATGATTCAATCAAGTGAGACTTCATTGAGAATCTAAAGTCAAAGTTATGATTGATGTAAAGGCCCATCAAAGCGACCGCAGCAGTTATCAGCACACCGATCGAAACCGGCTTTTCAATCCATTTCCAATTGGTTTGGAAGAATAGGTAACCAACATAGGTGAAGAAAGCCGCAATCAAAACAATGTCTGCGTTCCATGGCAACGTTTGATACTGATACAAGTTCGACCAGTCAATTTTGTCATAGCAAGTTGCCACAAACAAACCGCCAGAAACGATTCCCAACTGAAGCCAGCGTGATTTAACGGTCGAAATGAGCAGCGTCACTGCCGTAATTGACAGCAGGTAAACGTTGACGAACCAAAATGTACTGGTATAGAGGTTGAGCGTTCTTCCGCCGACCAACAGCCGGGAGAGGTAATCAATCAGGTACTGCCAGTCTTTGTTATAGAGGATGCTGTACAAGAGGATTAATCCAATTCCGGCCGAAAAGTAAATTAAAAGATCCTTGTAAATTCGT
>NZ_JAXGWW010000171.1:0-4394 GCF_040773105.1 Lentilactobacillus sp. | reverse complement strand
CCTTGTCGTAACCGTACTGAGACGCCAAATTTTTGACATTCATCAAGGCCGGCTTGTCATTGTACATCGTCATGATATCGTCACGTTGTTTCTTAAAGTCCTCGGAAGTGACCAGCTGTTCATCTGATAACGGATTTTGAAATTTTCTCATTGGGTTATCAATCACATTATAACGCAACTTTAAATAGATTCGGCTGTCAAGCCTTCTAATATCAAGGATTTGCCGGCGCTGGCGAGCAGAAGAGTCCGGAATCTTATCCAGTGGAAAGATATCCAAAAAGACGCCTTTACGTGCGTTGTTAACGTTGTTCTTTTCTTCAATGAAGGTATTCCTATCCAATAGCTTGGAATAGCTTAGAGCGTAATTCTCGTCCGTCCAAGGGGTCTGGAGAAAATAGTGCTCGGACTTTAAGGCCTCGGGCGCGATTTTTAAGAAACGTTCATAATCGGAACGTAACATGCCGACGTCCATATCGTCATCCCAAGGGATAAATCCCTGGTGGCGAATCGAACCCAGCATGGTGCCTCCCAGTGCAATATAATTGATTTGGTATTTTCGTGCAATCGACGCAAACATTTTGAAAATATTTAATTCAACTTGATGAATTAAAGCAATGACTTGGTTATCCATATTTGCCCCCAATTATTTTGTTGTTATAACAATCAGTATAAAGCATAATTCACTAAAATGTTAAAGGTTAGTGCATTTAGTTGCGACAATATTGCCGACAATATATAATCAAGGTGATGTAAGTTTTAATAATTAAAGGGGAATGGTGAAAGCTATGAGTAAATCCAATGCAGATTTATTAAAAGAAGCAATTGACGTTTATTTGTCATCTTTAAAATACTTAGATAATTTCGTTTCAGAGCCGGCAACCAAGTATGGTCTATCCTTCGAGCAATATTTGATTCTTCATACAATTGCAGAACAGGATAATGTTTCTCTAATGGACATCGCAAGTGAACGGCGAGTGACGCGAAGCGCGATTTCTCGCCAAATCAAAGTCTTATTACAGCACGATTATATTTACCAAAAACCGGCTGAAAGCGATCGCAGAAGATTGTATCTTCACCTGACACCAACCGGAAAAGAAACCGAGAAAAAAGTGAACGATTTGATCACTGCCAGATTTGATCGTTGGATCAGTCGATACGGTGATGAAAAGGTCAAGGCAATTTTACAGTTTATTCGCGTATTCGCGGCTGAAGAAATGCAAAATACCACGTATGCTTCAAAGTAACAACTAACTGAAATAGTTCGGGGACCGGATCAGTCAAGACGACTTTCGGTCCTTCTTTTGTCATTCGCAAGATCTTAGATTGGGGGGGGATTGGATATGCTCATGTTAGCGGCGACGGCGGTTGTTTTTTTCGCCTTAGCCATTTTATTAGTTACATACTTAATTAAAAATCGCAATTCATCAGTCATTGGCTGGTTAGCTAACTTGGCCTTAATTGCCTTATTAGCATTGTTGGTCCAATTATTTGTCATGTTTAATCAGAAATATTACGCGTTGGTCATTGCCGTTGCCTTATTTGTGACCGGACTAGGGGTCGTTTTGGGACTCCTATTGAGTTTTATTTTTTTGTTTGTCAACGCCTTTATTGTCTGGCGGCGAGAAGGTTACAGTCTCAGCAGTTCATTGACTTTGATTGCCGGAATCGGGGTGGTTTTAGTTGATATTTTGATCTTCTTTAACCCGATTCAAACACCGCTGCCGATTCAGACATTTATTATCAGCTTTTTGACGATGATCATTTTGTACGTGCTGCTGACTGTTTGGACGACCTTATCTTCGATGTTGATTTATCAGCTGTATCTTCCTCGAAACAATAAGGACTTTATCATTGTTTTAGGAGCGGGATTGGTCGATGGCCATAAAGTCGGCAGGTTGTTGGGAAGTCGGATCAACCGTGGAATCGCCTTTTATAATCACCAGATTCATAAAGCAAACAAGCACGCCAAACTCATTTTTTCCGGTGGGCAGGGCAGTGATGAAAAAATACCCGAAGGCGTTGCGATGCAGCAGTATGCTTGGGAACACGGTGCCAGAAAGGCGGATACGTTGGTCGAAGATCAGTCGGTAAACACGTCTCAAAATATGCAGTTTTCAAAACAGCTTATTTCTAAAGTCTCTAATGACTCCCAGCCAAAAGTGGTCTTTGTGACCAGCAATTACCATACTTTGCGGGCGGGAATACTTGCCCGAAAGGCTGGTCTTGATGCCTTCGGGATTGGAGCCAAAACGCCCTTTTATTATTTGCCCAACGCCGTCATTCGTGAATATTTGGCGTTAGCGGTGATGCATAAGAAGTTTCATTTGGTTATGTTGGGGTTGATTTTGGTCAGCTCGATCGCATTGGGTATCTTAGCCTGGGTTTCAAGTCGATAATTGAAAGTGTATCAACAGCCAATCTCTTAGGGGATGGCTTTTTTGTTGTCTTTAAACCGATGATCAGGGGCTTGCGAAAATCTTCATACATTCTTCACATCTTATTCACACAATAAGTTTGTAGTTATTGTAGAATGAAAGCATAGCAAGAGAGCTATAAGTTCTATAAATTTATGTGCAGAAAGGATGATGATCATGTTTAGTTTAATTTGGACACTTATTATTGGTGGGCTGATTGGGGCACTTGCTGGCGCAATCGTTAGTCGTGACATGCCAATGGGCTGGATCGGAAACATTGTCGGTGGTTTAATTGGCGCCTGGCTGGGAGAAGCAATCTTTGGCTCCTGGGGGCCACAACTGGCGGGAATGGCAATTCTTCCTGCGATTGTTGGGGCGGTGCTCTTGGTACTGGTTGTTTCGATGGTCACTCGTGGAATGGCCAAGTAAATTACCTCTTTTGTGAAAGGAGGTCTGAAATTGAATCGATTCACGAAGTTTCTCATATGTCTGGTTAGTTTGGTCGGAATTATTCAATCCGGGTGGCTGCTTGGGATCGTTATCCCGATTGACCATGTTTCCCGGGTACTGCTGCCAAGCGTGCAAACACAGACCACTTGGATTTGGGTGCTTGGGATCGTGATTTCTCTGATCGTCACCCTGGTTGGCATTGTTGGCATCGCCATTGCGATATTTGCCCCACGAAAGGCTGATCGACTGCGGTTTAATTCACCAAATGGCAAATTAAGCATTTCCAAGCCGGCAGTTGAAAAGATCTTGCGAAACGCCATCATGGAGCAGGGAAATGTTAATGACGTCACTGTCAAATTGAAATTACGAACGAAAAATCGGGTTGCGACGGTCCACGTGACGGCTGTCGACAAATTGAACCACGATCTGGTAAAGCTTGGAGAAGATATTCAGACCATTGTGATTGATCAAGTTCATCGTTTGATGGACGTAGACGTCAAAAAGGTCAAAGTTAAAGTGAAACCCTTTGACTCAGCTTCCAAGCGCCAAAAAGCCGGCAGACCCCGGGTCGTATAGGAGGGAAAGTCAATGAATGCAATCATGTACGGTGCAATCTTCGGGATGATTTGTGGAATCGTTTGGGTCTTTTCCGGCCTGAGCGGGATGCTAATTGTCTTGGCGCTGACGGTCATTGGCGCGTTGATTGGTGCCGTGATCTGGAAATTCGGTGGGATTAAAAATCTCATTAGTCAGCTGATAAGTGATGATTAACAACACGTTTAAATAGAAAGTGAGTTGGAAAATATGGACGCAACTGTTGCAGCACCAGAATTAACGAAAAAATTAACGTTTGAAAATTCAGTGATTGAAAAAATCGCCGGATTAGTTTGCCGAAGTGTCGATGGGGTCCTGTCGCTTGATGGTGGGATGATGAGCGAATTAGCTGACCGTTTTTCAAAAACAACCGATCCAACCAAGGGGATTGATGCCGAAGTTGGTGAAAAACAGGTCGCTTTGGATATGGAAGCGACAATTGAGTATGGTGCTGATGCCCGGCAAATCTTTGACGAAATTTGTAGTCGAACACAAAAAGCCATCAAAAATTACACCGGGTTGGATGTGGTTGAGATTAATTTAAATATCAATGATGTTTTGACCAAAAAAGAATGGGAACAGCAAAGCTCCCGCAAAAAAGATGATATTGCCAATGACGTGAACGATGACCGGGTTGAATAACCTGTAAATGGAGGAAATCGAGATGACACAAGAAAATAACACCAACGTAGCAACGGTTTTAACTTATGATGATGATGTATTGGCAAAAATTGCCGGAAACACAGTTCGGGATGTTGATGGGGTGCTGTCATTGGAAGGAAACATTATCGATACCGTGACCGATAAATTCAGTGATGAAACGGATCCTTCCATGGGGGTTAAAGTAGATTTAGATAACGATGATAAAGAAGTCAAATTATCGATGGATGCCGTTTTGGAATATGGCAAGTCGATTCCGACCGTCTTCAAAAAGAT
>NZ_JAXGWW010000170.1:0-4443 GCF_040773105.1 Lentilactobacillus sp. | reverse complement strand
TATGTTTAGTCTTGAATTTATGCAAAACGCCTATTTGGCGGGGACGTTGATTGCAATTGTCAGTGGCATCATGGGCGTCTTCGTGGTTGCACGAAATATGCCCTTTATGACGCACACACTTTCTGAAATCGGCTTTGCGGGTGCGGCTTTTGGTATTTTTATCGGCTGGACGCCTCTGAACGGGATGCTGGCCTTTACGACCGTCAGTTCAATTTTGGTCGGTGAACTTAGCGGAGCCGTCGAATCTCGCCGTGAATCAGTGATTAGTGCCATTTCCGGGTTATTTATTGGGCTGGGAATTTTATTTTTGTCACTTTCCAACAAGAATTCCAGTTACGCCACCAATATTTTATTTGGAAGTGTCATTGGGATCAGCCATCAAGAAGTTGTCCAAATGGCTTCGCTGTCCGTACTCGTGTTAATCGTCTTATTCGTCATTTTTAGAAACTTGAAGGACGACTCGTTCGACGCTGTCGGTGCCAAAACAAACCACATTCACAGTGCCTTGATTTCAATTATTTTCTTAGTCTTACTGGCGTTTAGTGTCAGTGTTGCCGCGCAGATTGTCGGTTCACTTTTGATTTTTGTGCTGCTGACATTGCCGGCTGCCAGTTCGAAATATTTCGCCCATACCGTGATTCAAATGATGTTATTGGCAATCGCTTTTGCCCTTTTTGGTGTTTGGTTTGGCCTTTATCTGGGATATGTCACCAACTGGCCGGTAACCTTTTTCATTGCCACAATTGAAGCGGTCATTTACGCTTCGGCATTACTGTATAATTCGATTAGTAATAAGAGTCGTTAAAATTTGGACTAATTTTGTATGTTAATTCCCTAAAGCCGAACTATTTATGATAAAATCAAATAGATATTACATAAACTCGAGGTGGAATTTTTGAAAGTAAGAAGAAGTGATCGACTGATCGATATGACGCGTTACTTACTTGAACGGCCGCATACGCTGGTCCCTTTGACCTTTTTTGCGGATCGCTATGAGTCGGCCAAGTCTTCAATCAGCGAAGATTTAACAATATTAAAACGAACATTTCAAAATCGTGGAACTGGTCTACTTGAAACAATTCCTGGTGCTGCTGGCGGTACCAGGTTTTTGCCGTATATCTTAAAAGAAGAGGCGCAAGAAGTCGTCAATCAGCTGATTGCTGAGATGTCTTCAGATGCCCGTTATCTTCCGGGGGGCTACGTTTATATGTCTGATTTATTGGGCAGTCCGGCCACGTTGCGACAAATTGGCCGAATTTTTGCGACCCAATATTTAAACCAAAACGTCGACGCCGTCATGACGATTGCAACCAAGGGTGTTCCAATTGCGCAAAGCGTTGCGGACTTCTTGAACGTGCCGTTTGTGATTGTTCGACACGATACTGAAATCACCGAAGGATCAACGGTCAACGTCAACTATGTATCTGGTTCTTCGACTCGAATCGAAAAAATGTCGTTGTCCAAACGCAGCCTGAAGCCTGATTCAAACGTGTTAATCGTTGACGATTATATGCGTGGCGGCGGAACCGTTGGGGGCATGATTTCAATGGTCGACGAATTTGATGCTAATTTGATTGGTGTCGGTGTGGTTGCTGAAAGCACTGCGCCAAACGGTCGAACGATTGGTGACTATACCTCACTCATGAGAGTGGACGCTGAAAACAATACTGTAGTTTCCCAACCAGGAAATTACCTTGATAAAATTTTTAATTAGAAAAGCATTGGGGAGACATAAATAATGGCAACAAAAAACACAATCATACTAGCCGCCGGCAAAGGCACCCGAATGAAGTCAAAACTTTATAAGGTGCTGCACCGCCTATGCGGCAAAACAATGGTTGATCACGTTTTAACGGCAGTTGAGAAGGCCAATATGGATAATGTTGTGACGATTGTCGGCTTTGGAGCTGACGCCGTCCGTCAAAATCTGGGGGACCGAACACAGTATGCCGTCCAAGAAAAACAATTGGGGACCGGACACGCTGTTTTACAGGCCGAAAAGTTATTGGGCAACTTGGATGGGATGACGATGGTTGTCAGTGGTGATACACCATTGTTGACAACCAAAACCTTTAATGACCTGTTTACCTACCACCAAAATAAAAAGGCAAAAGCTACAATTTTAACTTCCAAAGCGCCTGATCCAACCGGTTATGGCCGGATTGTCCGCAATGACTTGGGAATTGTTGAAAAAATCGTTGAACAAAAAGATGCCACCCGTGAAGAACAGGCAATCGATGAAATTAACACCGGTGTCTATGTTTTCGACAACAAGGCGTTGTTTGATGCTTTACATCAGTTGACCAATGATAATGCCCAGGGTGAGTATTATTTGACTGACGTCATCGAAATTTTGAAATCGGAGGGCGAAACGATTGCCGCATACAAGATGGATGATTTCGATGAATCTATGGGTGTCAACGATCGAATTGCGTTGGCTCGGGCAACTAAAATTATGCGGACCCGGATTAACCGCCAACACATGATGGATGGAATTTCAATGATTGACCCGGAACGGACCTACATCGATGCCGGTGTTAAGATTGGCGCTGATACCATTATTGAACCCGGCGTTCAGCTCAAAGGCAACACGGTTATCGGCAGCAATTGTTATATTGGCGCTAACTCTGAAATTCGCGACTCAATTCTGCACGATCACGTGAAAGTGACGTCTTCGTTAATTGAATCGTCCGAAATGATGGACCACTCGGATATCGGTCCCAACAGTCATTTGCGGCCCGAAGCACGGATTGGCAAACACGTTCATTTGGGTAACTTTGTTGAAATTAAAAAGGCTTCAATTGACGAAGGCACCAAGGTTGGCCATTTGACCTACGTTGGAAACGCCAAACTTGGCAAGAACATCAACGTTGGCTGTGGAGTTATTTTTGCCAATTACGACGGTGCTCATAAGCATGACGTCACGGTTGGCGACGATTCATTTATCGGCAGCAACTCCAATTTAATTGCGCCACTTGAAGTTGCCGATCATTCATTTATTGCTGCTGGATCCACCATTAACAAGACGGTTAATCAGTACGATATGGCCATCGCCCGCGCACGTCAGACAAACAAAGCCGGCTATTTTAAAAAGTTGCCGTATCAGAAAGATTAACTCTGATTTTTAATTAAAACATTGTATAATTAAGTCATTGGGATAAAGAGTTAACAAAAAACATATTGGAGGATCATATGGCTCAGCAATATTTTGATTCGAAACTAAAGATTTTCGCGCTGAATTCTAATCGGCCCTTGGCTGAAAAAATTGCTCAAACTGTTGGTGTACCTTTGGGTAAAACGTCGGTTGATCGTTTCAGCGATGGTGAAATTCGAATAAACATTGACGAAAGTATCCGCGGTGATAATATATTTATTATCCAGTCGACATCCGCTCCGGTTAATGACAACTTGATGGAGTTGCTCATTATGGTTGATGCTTTGAGAAGAGCCAGTGCCGGAACAATTAATGTGGTCATTCCGTATTACGGTTATGCCCGTCAAGATCGAAAAGCCCGTTCCCGCGAGCCAATTACCGCTAAGTTGGTGGCGAATATGTTACAAACAGACGGCGTCGATCGGTTGGTTGCACTGGATCTTCATGCCGCTCAAATCCAAGGATTCTTCGATATTCCTGTTGATCATTTGATGGGCGCCCCGTTACTTGCGGACCACTTTATTAAGCAGGGATTTGGCAGTAATGACGTCGTTGTTTCACCTGATCACGGTGGTGTTTCCAGAGCACGCGCTTTGGCCGAATTCTTAAAGGCACCGATTGCCATCATTGATAAACGCCGTCCGCGCGCAAACGTTGCTGAAATCATGAATATCATCGGTGATGTGAAAGGCAAACGCTGTCTGATGATCGATGATATGATTGATACGGCCGGAACAATTACCTTGGGTGCGCAAGCACTGATGGATGCCGGCGCAAGCGAAGTTTATGCCTGCTGCACGCACCCGGTTCTTTCCGGGCCTGCAATTGATCGAATTCAAAAGTCACCGATTAAACAGTTGGTAGTGACCGATACGATCCAATTGACCAAAGAAAAGCAAGTTGACAAGATTGAACAGGTTTCCGTTGGGCCATTGATTGGTGACGCGATTAAGCGGATTAATGAAAATAAGCCGGTTAGCCCGTTATTCAATAATCGATTTCGTGGTGCCGAGAATTAATGATTGAGTTGATTAAAAAGTCACCGATCTGGTCTTCAATTATTGCGCTTGCGATCATCAATATTTTGGCGATTTTGTTTCGACTGCCAAAAATGTTAATTGGAAACATTGACTTTTTAGTTGGCCTGTTTCTGATTGTGCTTGGATCAATTTTTATTGTTGGAGCTGGTCATTTATTCACTGGCTGGCGCTTTCATATCCGAAAGAAAAGTGATCTGGAAGCTGAAAACGACCCGAAACATCCTAAAGCCCGGGAAGTGGCGTCAATTA
>NZ_JAXGWW010000169.1:0-4470 GCF_040773105.1 Lentilactobacillus sp. | reverse complement strand
CGTCTTCAAAAAGATTACCGCTAAATTAACTCAGACGATTACTGAGATGACGGATTTAAAGC
The DNA here is from genome assembly GCF_040773105.1 of Lentilactobacillus sp. NCBI lineage: Bacteria > Bacillati > Bacillota > Bacilli > Lactobacillales > Lactobacillaceae > Lentilactobacillus > Lentilactobacillus sp. The sequence continues at coordinate 4,408 of NZ_JAXGWW010000169.1, read as the reverse complement.
CAACCGAGATTAAAATTCACGTCAAGGAACTTCAGACCCGTGAAGAATATCTCAAAAATAATAAGAAAACTGATAAAAAGAAGGACAAATGAGCAAAAAAAGAGGCCTGTGACAAAACGTGATTCGTTTTGTCACAGGCCTCTTTGACGTTTGAAAAGTCACCGTAAATCCTCATTAAGGCGTCATTAAACACCCTTGGTTTTATCATGATTTTTTGATTGAGTAACGGCTACCTTTTTTTGGATGGTCCAAATGATGGTAACGAGTATCACCAATGTGGCCAAGGTGATTGCAAATGGTCGGTTATCGGTCAGGACCATCAAAATCAATCCCAGTGCGATCGTGACAACCATTGAAAGATCAAAATGAGACATTGAACTCACCTCGCATATCCTTATGCCATTGCTTCGTCTTCTTCCAACTCAAGCCAAAGTGCCAAAGCGGTTGGGTTGAAATCAGGCCAGCTGGAAATGTGCTCATAACCGCGGGCAAGAAGCGAGCTGACCTTTCGCTTTTTGAGATCATCAAAAATGGTCAGGGCAAACACGTTGTCTTCAAGGTCGGTAATAACCGTTCCCAATTTGTGCTGCCATTCAGCGACCAAATCTTGATAGATCAGTAATTGCCGCGAATTTTTAATGGTGTAATCAACTCCTTGCTCCCGAAGCGTTTGTTTGTAATCTTCATATTCTTGTAAAACCGCTTCTTTGGCAGTTTCCCACTGCTCGTTATTGTACCTGGATACTTTATTAGCCATCGTTGTTCCTCCCTAGTACAAAATAATTAGAGAACGCCAAGAAGATGGCAGTAAAACATTGCTTTACACCATCTTCACTCGAAACTATATTTTGTCTACTGAAGAACATTAAACACTAAAAATCGGATTTTTGCAAAATCAAATCTGATTAGTCCTCAACTTTGGCACCTAAAACGTGTTCAAAATGATTCAAGGCCCAATCGTTTCCTTCAGGGGTCAGCCCTGCGACGCCACTCTTATGAACGACAATGTTGTAAGAAAGATTGTACGCATCGACTGCTGTATGCAAGACACAGATGTCGCTGCAGACGCCTACCAGGTGGACCGTATCGACGTGACGTTCTCTCAGTCGGATATCCAAATCGGTTCCGGCAAACGCACTATAACGCGTCTTGTCGTACATGTAAACTTTATCGTCTTTTTGGTGATCCTGGTACCAGTCAGCCAGCTTGCCGTAAAATTCTCTTCCCCAGGTATTTCTAACATTGTGAGGGGGAAACAGCTTGGTTTCAGGATGGTAGGGGTCGTTTGGTTTATGAACATCGGTCGGTAAGATGACCCAGTCGCCATTTTGGACAAATTGATCGGCTAAATTGATGAGTGCCGGTTCCAATTTTTGACCGGGAGCACCACAGGTTAAGGCACCTTTATCAGCAACAAAATCGTTTGTGTAGTCAATAATTAATAAAGCAGTATGCGAATCCATTTTGATAACCTCCATAAATCAGATTGGTTAAAAGTCCAATCAACTTTTATTACGTCAAACATACACGGGAATGCGGGAAAAATCAACTAATTAGCTGGATAAAAATGTTAGTGTACCCAAATAATGAACAAGTGTTTACAATTTGGGGTTGACATTTTAAATATGGCTCGTATACTTGTTATTATTCACAGAGAGCCAACACTTGCTGAAAGTTGGCACCGATATGGCAAATACTTACTGGCGGCAGCCTTATCTGCAATAAGAGGCAATACATATTGTATTGTAGAACTTGGGTGGAACCGCGTTGACTAACGCCCCTGGTACTGTAATTGGTACTGGGGGCTTTTTTTGTTCAAACAACTAAGGAGGAAGTTATGGAAAATCATGATCAGAAAAATGCACTATCACGTTCACTAAAAAGTCGTCACATTCAGATGATCGCTATTGGTGGTGCCATCGGAACCGGCCTGTTTCTGGGGTCCGGTTCGGCGATTCATACTTCTGGCCCCTCGATTATTTTATCGTACCTGATTGTCGGTGCTTTCTGCTTTTTACTGATGCGGGGAATCGGCGAACTGCTATTGTCGGATACCAGCAAACATTCTTTTTTGGACTTTGTTAAAATTTACCTCGGAGACCGCTGGGAATTTGTGACGGGTTGGACCTACTGGTTCTGCTGGATCAGTTTGGCAATGGCAGACCTGACGGCGACCGGAATCTATATTAAGTACTGGTTTCCAAACGTGCCTCAATGGATTCCTCCTCTGATTATTTTGCTGTGTTTATTTGGTGCCAATATGGTCAACGTCGGCTTGTTTGGTGAAATGGAATCATGGTTTTCAATGATTAAAGTCGTGGCCATTATTCTCTTGGTGGTCGTTGGCTTTGGTTTAGCACTTTTTCATGCCAACGTTGACGGCTCGACCGCTTCATTCAGTCAGTTGATTAGCCACGGCGGCTTTTTCCCAACTGGGGCGCACGGGTTCTTAATGTCATTTCAGATGGTGGTTTTTGCCTTTGTCGGCATTGAAATGGTGGGGCTGACCGCCGGTGAAACCGATGATCCGGAATCAAACCTGCCTAAAGCCATTAACAGTCTGCCGATTCGAATTGGGTTGTTTTACGTTGGGTCGATGATTGCGGTGATGAGTGTTTACCCTTGGGATAAGATTACAACAACGGCCAGCCCATTTGTTCAGGTTTTTTCCGGCATTGGAATCGTAGGTGCTGCCGGGATCTTAAACTTTGTGGTTTTGACGGCTGCCGTATCGGCTACCAACAGTTGTTTATTTAGTACCAGTCGGACCATGTACGCACTGAGTATGGGTGGGAATGCGTCGTCATTTCTCACGCGGCTCGGTCGAAATGGGGTCCCCAACATTGCGTTAAACTTTTCGACGGCATTTCTGCTGATTATCGTCGTTTTAAACTACTTCATTCCAGCTGGTGTCTTTAACCTGGTGTCATCCGTTTCCACGATTAACTTTGTGGTGGTCTGGGTGGTCTTGATCATCGTTCATATCCTGTATCGCAGGCAACACCCCAAGGGCAGTTCGGTCTTTAAAATGCCCGGATATCCGATTACCGATTACCTCACGCTGGCATTTTTCGTCTTTATTTTGGGCTTCTTATTGATCAATGAGGCCACTCGGGTCGCCATGATCATTTCACTTATTTCCATTGGATCGATGCTGGTGATTTATCAGCTGATCTCAAGGAAATCACGTTCCTAAACCAGCTCAGGTTGAAATCCGGCAGCCAACCTTCTAAAATTTAGTATAAACAATCAATTAGTCATTTATGAGGGACAAAAATGATCAAAATCCACAAACTTGCTTCATACACTTGGGTTGAGGTAATTTCGCCAACAAAAGAAGAATTACGCCAGGTGACCAATGATTACCAAACCCCCGTTAAATTTCAAAGTTACATGATGGACCGCCATGAGCAGCCCCGGGCAACCTATGATGAGTTGTCAGGGTTTGGTGCGCTGGTGGTACGGGCGATTGCTGATCAATCGTCAGAACGAATGTTGACGATGCCAATCTTTTTGGGATTCAGCAACACGTTATTAGTGACGGTTTGTCACGATGAAAAACAGGGGAAAATGCTGTCAGATGGGGCTCAAGTTGAATACCCATCGGTGGTTGAGCACATTATTTCAATTTTGTTTGATACGATTTCTCCTTATTTCGATCAATTGGATGTGATCAGCCATAAAGCTGAAGAACTTGAGGGGATGCATCAACGTTCAATCAGCAACCATAGTTTGGATGAGTTGGCCGCTTTAAAAACCAGCTTGGTTTACTTAAGATCGGCGACGGCGGGGAATTTGGTGGCTTTACAGGAGTTACAGCCGACAATTAAGACCAATGTGACGTTGTCGTCCAGCTTGATGCAGCAGTCCATGGCAGCTATTTCGGACCTCTTAATTGAGTATAAGCAGTGCCAAACGATGTTTGATGTTGTGGGCGATGTCGTCAGTGAAACTGAATCGGCCTTTGGCAATATTTTGAACAATAAATTAAATCAGACCATGCAGTTCTTGACAATCTGGTCGTTAGTTTTGGCAATCCCACCAATCGTATCCGGATTTTATGGAATGAACGTTAAGCTGCCTTTGGCAAGTGCCGATCAGGCCTGGTTTTATACGGTTGTTCTCACGTTATTGATGGTTGTTGTCATGATTTGGTACATTAAAAGAGACGGTCGCTTTCGTAAGTGAACATTTCTGAAATAATCGTTAAAACACCAAAATAGGCCTTTGAGCAAAACTTGTGTTTTACTCAAAGACCTATTTTTAAATTGTTCAATTGTTAAATGTGGTTGATTTAAATCGCTGACAAGTGGTCCCCAAGCTGGGTGCCACCACTGTTAAAATGTTTAAGTGCTGCAATGGCGATTGTGACATTGCCTCTTAAAATATCGTTGTGGTCAATCTCAAT
>NZ_JAXGWW010000168.1:0-4479 GCF_040773105.1 Lentilactobacillus sp. | reverse complement strand
GTACTTATCTTCAACGTCACCTGATTGGATACCAAATAACGTGTCGTAAAGCTTTTGTGTAACGGGGCCCGGTTCGGTTTCGCTATAGAAGACGTGCTTCTTACCGTCGTGGGTCAGTGAACCAACCGGTGAAATAACGGCTGCAGTTCCCATTGCACCGGCTTCAGTAAATTGATCCAAGTCGTTGACGTCAATGTGGGTTTCCGTTGGATCAAGCCCTAAGTCTTTGGCAATTTGAAGAATCGATTTCTTAGTGATGGAAGGCAAAATTGAATCGGATTTTGGCGTGTAGAACTTGCCGTCTTTGCCGATTGCGTAGAAGTTGGCACCACCGAATTCATCGATGTATTTATGCTCGCGAGGATCAAGGTAAAGCTCACCTGCAAAGCCCTTATCCTTAGCTTCCTTGGCTGCTAGTAAACTTCCTGCATAGTTGCCGGCGGTCTTAGCTTGGCCGGTACCGGCATAAGCAGCACGGTCGTAGTGACTGACCATGTATGGCATTGGATGCAGCCCCTTAATGTAAGCACCAACTGGGGTCGCATAAATGTGGAAGGTATAAGTTGATGATGGCGCAACGCCAACAACTGGTTCAGTTCCTACCATGAAGGGCCGGATGTAAAGTGAACCGCCGGAACCATATGGTGGGACAAAGTCAGCGTTTGCTTTAACGACTTCTTTAACTACTTCAACGAATTTATCTTCGGGATATTTTTCCATGACTAAACGTTCTGCAGAATTGTTTAACCGTTTGGCATTCATATCCGGGCGGAACAGGTTAATACTGCCATCCTTGGTCCGGTAAGCTTTCATTCCTTCAAAAACTTCCTGGCCATAATGAAGTTCTTCGGCCGCTTCGTTGAACGTTAAGCTTGAATCGGTGGTCAAACCGCCGTTTTGCCACTTGCCATCCTTGAATTCTTCGTTGTAGCTGTACGGTAAATCACGATATTCAAATCCTAAGTTCTTCCAGTCTAAGTCCTCTAATTTTTGTTTTGCCATGTATATGTGTCCTCCTTAAAAGTTGCATCAAGGTAGGTGATAAGCGCGTAACTAAGTAAGTTTTCACAATTCAGATATGTAAGAAATCATCAAACGAACCAGGTACTTAGCATGTTCATGTGATCATCACTTATCCGTTTATCATCATATCTTAATTAATATCTAATTTATCGCACTTACCCTGGGGTGTCAATGGTAGGTTGAAAAAAATTGAAGCGAAATCTGGAATCACAAACTAAGCCGGTTAAGGATTGCCGACCCCCGTACTCAAGCAGCTTCTTGTCGCACAATCCGGTCTTCCGCTGCACAAATCAAAAAAGGTTCAGTGACAAACTCAACGTTTATCGCCGAACCTTTCAGCTGACGCCGCGTGACGACCTGGTTCTTATCACACTTGTCTTTTAATCACATCTCTATCAATTAAATCATTAATAATAAACTGGAATTGATCAACACTGGCTTGTGTATCCGGATTATTAAAGATATTGACCTTTTCCAGGCCGCTTCCAGTGGTAATCGCCATTCTAAAGCCGTCGAGGTCCTTGTTGACCTTCATTTTAAACTTGTAGTTGGCATTATAAGGCGACGTTGGATCCAGTGACTTTTCCAATGAAAAGACGCCGGTTTTTCCCTCGACGAAGCCTAAATCTCTCAGTGTGAACCGCTTGATGCTATCCCTTAACTCGTAAACCTGATCGTCACCATTTACTTTGCCTGTTTTTGCGAATGCCATTACATCTTTACCCCCTTATTTTTAACTCTGTTAACAATTTTTGTAATTGCATCAACTAATTTGTCAACGTCCTCACTTGTATTATACCGCCCGAAGCTGATTCGAATCGACTCGCCAATTCTCGGGCTGTCTTTGCCAAACATGGCCACCAACACATGCGATGGCTCAATGCTGCCGGCTGTACATGCCGAACCGCCGGAAACGGCAATCCCCGCCAAATCCAGGTTGGTCTGCATGACATACGTTGAAATACCTTTCAGCCAAATATTGAAAACATGGTTCAGGTTGTCTTCAGTAATCCGACCATTGACACGGAATTCAACCCCGTTTTCAGTTAATTTATCAAAAATAGTGCGCTTGAACTGGAGATATTTTGCTTGCCGATGGGCCTTTTCTTCAGCGGTAATTGTTTCAACCGCCTTGGCAAAACCAGCGATCGCTGGGACGTTTTCCGTTCCTGCGCGGCGCTTTTCTTCCTGATCCCCGCCCTTAATTAAGCTTGGGAAATTAACACCCGTCCGCCGATAGAGAAACCCGATCATTTTAGGACCGTTAATCTTGTGGGCGGAGGTTGACAGTAAATCAATATGGTCGCGTTGCACATCCAGATCCAACAAGCCATATGCTTGAACGGCATCTGTGTGGAACCAGGCTTGGTGATCCTTTAAAATCTCACCGATTTCATGAATTGGCATGACCGACCCAACTTCATTATTACCAGTCATAATCGACACTAAGATTGTGTCATCGTCTAATGCTGCCTTAAAATCGTCTAAGGAGATGTTTCCGTACTCGTCGACCGGCAGATAGGTAACTCGAAAGCCCTGCTTTTCAAGTGCCTCACAGGGCCTTAAAACGGCTTCGTGCTCAATGGCTGTGGTGATGATGTGGTTCCCCAGTGATTTTCTGGCCATTGCCGTCTGGGTGATCGCAGTATTATCACTTTCAGACCCCCCACTGGTGAAAATAATCTCATCAGGATCGGCGTTAATACTCTTGGCAATCACATCACGCGCGTCTTCCATGACCGCCTTTGACTCACGACCAAGACCATAAAGTGTGGACGCATTGCCATAAACGTTTTTATATTTGTCCATCAACTCAGCGTACACTTCATCAGAAACAGGCGTGGTTGCGGCATTATCAAAATATGTCTCTTTCATAGGTCACACTTCCTCATTCATTCGTTCTTAAAGAGGTCAATCAACATTTGACCGGATTTTTTACCGGCCGTAATAATAAATTTATCGAAACTGACTTCCGCATCTTCATCACCGACATCAGACATTGCCCGGATGACGGCATAAGGCACCTTGTTTTGGTAGGCAACTTGGCCGACTGCTGCGCCTTCCATCTCGGAACATAATGCATCCGGGAAGTTTTGTTTAATTTCAGCAATCCGTTTGGTATCGGCAATAAATTGGTCACCGGAGACAATCAAGCCGCGATGAGCATTCACGCCACTGGCTTGAGCAGCCTTGATAATTTTGTCACCAAGCTCTGATGAAGCTGGGAATCGGGCTGGAAAACCAGGTAACTGTCCCATTTTGTAACCCGAAGTCGTCACGTCCACGTCGTGATAAGCCGTTTCGGTCGCCACCACGATGTCGCCAACCGATAACCCGGTCCCAATCCCACCGGCAGAACCGGAGTTAATCACGGCATCTACGTGAAATTCGTTGATCAAAGTTGAGGTCGTAATCCCGGCTTGGACTTTACCGATTCCTGATTGAACCAATACCAGGCTTTGATTATTAATTTTGCCAAGAAAATAGTCGGCATCCCCATAATGGGTAGTCTGTTCGTTTGAAAGTGCCTCTTTTAAAATGGCTAATTCTTCGTCCATTGCACAAATAATTCCGTAAGTCATCAATTGGTCTCCTTAATTTACAAAAAATAGTACCAAAAAGACAACGACCATTAAGCTGACCAGAATCGCAATCGTCACGTTGAGCCGCCGGTTGATTTTTCGCCACCGGGGCGTCTTAAAGTCTGCCGTCACCTCACCAGCATCACGGGTGCGGCTGGTTGGCTGCGGTTCGATTTGGGGTTCTGGGGCTGCTTGTTGATGTCTTTTTGCATACTCACGTTCAACTTGGACCCGCCGTTTGTCGCGGGCTTCGAAGTCTTCTTGCTGCTGTAATTTTAGTTTGCGGTACTGTTCTCGGGTCAGTGGTTTTGACCCTTTATCTTTATCATCGAACGCCAATTAAATGGTCACCTACTTTTGCATGAGCTGCCAATATTGAATGGCAGTAATGGTTTTAGCGTCTTGGATTTCACCGTCCGCAATCATTTGCACAGCTTCGTCCATTGTCTTTTCAAGTATTTCAAGAAACTCGCCTTTGTCTCGCGGCAATTGGTCTTTGACCGGTTCCAAGTTCTCGGCCAAATACAGCTTCATGTATTCATCGGAAAAGCCGACTGAGGAGTAAAAGCCGTAAAGTTCTTTAACCGTTTGCGGAACGTAGCGGATTTCCTCGTTCAGTTCACGAATGACGGTATCGTGAAAATTAGCGTCACGCGAGTCAACCTTGCCGGCTGGAATCTCAATGGTGGTCTTTTTCACGGGCGCCCGCCACTGCTTTTCCAAGATAATCTTGTTGTCTTTAGTCAACGCCAAAATCCCCACGGCACCGGAGTGGTGGACAATTTCTCGAAAAGCGGTCTGCCCGTCAGGAAGCTTCACCGTTTGCTTTTCAACGTTGATAATGGCGCCGTCATAAATCTGTTCACTGCCAATC
>NZ_JAXGWW010000167.1:0-4480 GCF_040773105.1 Lentilactobacillus sp. | reverse complement strand
TACTTGCCTCAACACCAGCCTCTGCGTGAACTTTGGTGCCATTTTGATAAACGTCTTTGTCATGTTGGATCACGCTAATATCATCAATCGGATTTTCCTGCATTGAAATAAAATCGGCATAGTTGCCGGCGGCGATTTGGCTGTACTCGTCAAGCTATGCCCCCCAAAAACCGATTAGAAATATCTTTGATTGACTTACCTATGGCACAATGTGAAAATGATTTTGGAATCATATTCATAACTTTAGACGGGGTGATCATGATGTTCAATAAGCATTTTTTAGCAGCCATGGGGATCGCTGCAGCTTCAGCATTCGCATTCAATTTTAGCAATTATCAAATTCATTCAGAAAATGCCAGTGCAGCAACGCAACTGACCTACGGCAAAATTACCAATAACAGTCTTCATCGGTTGGGGACAATCCGTCAACTAACTCGGGCTCAGTTGGCTGAGGATCATCAATTAACCGGCAAGCAGGTCCAAAATTTAATCTATCTGCCGCTACCGAAACGGTTAACCGCCCATAACTTTACTTTAACGAAAACTGATTTAACGATTCACTTAGTCAAGAATGCCTATGGCGTCAAATCCGTTGCCATTCCTTTGAGCAAGTTAACCGGCATTATCTTGAACCGTTACATGCCATCACAATATGATTTCGTTAAGCCAAAGTCACCGAAGAAGGTCGTCTCGTTGACTTTTGATGATGGTCCGGATCCAACCTTAACTCCAAAATTATTAAAGATCTTAAAGCACTATAACGTTCACGCGACATTCTTTGAAGTTGGCAGCAGCGTTATTCGCTATCCAAGTGTCAGTCGCCTGGTTCTCAAATACGGAAACCAAATCGGAAACCATTCTTGGAACCATCCTGATTTAACCACCTTGTCAACCGCAAAGGCCCAAAGGCAAATCGCCTTGACTGATGCTGCAATCTACAAGGCAACCGGAACAATTCCAATGTATATCCGACCGCCATACGGATCGGTAAACAGTCGAATCGGCAACCTGTACGATCGACCGATTGTTCGCTGGAATGTCGACTCCAGGGATTGGGCTTACCTAAATACGCCAAAAACGGTTAACCACGTCTTGGCAACAACGCACAACGGCTCAATCATTTTGATGCACGATATTCACCCGACATCAGTTGCAGCCGTACCACAAATTATTCGTTCACTCAAAAGACGCGGGTACACGTTTGTCACCCTCCCAGCGTTAATGCAAAAGCCACTGTTGGCTAACCTGCAATACTTTGGCCGAGGAGATTTTCGTGGATTTTAATAGCTGGACAAGTAAAGCCGGCGCAAAAGGGTTCGATCTTTTGCGCCGGCTTTGTTTGCCTATCTAATTGATAATTGTTAAACTAATGGCAATTATGTATCCGGAAAGGAATCATTGCCATGAGTGGAAAAGTAACCGTTAATCAAACAACTTTTGAGCCCGGCTCGACTAAAGTGGCTGTTCCAATCATGGGACAGACGCCCCAAGAAGTACTCAGCCAGGCTAAAAATGCAATCCGGCAGCATCCCGATGTGATTGAATGGCGAATCGATTATTTTAATGACGCGTTCGACCAGGAAATTTATCAAAGCACTGCTAACAGTTTAAGGGAAATCCTTGGTGGAACAGTTCTTCTGACAACATTCCGAACAACTGGTGAGGGTGGAAAGGGCCAGGTGCCAGATGCAGAATACGTCAAACTCTATCACTGGATTTTACTTAATCACTTAACAGACATGATCGATATTGAACTTCATTTTACCGAAGAAACGATTGCTGAATTAACTTACTTAGCGCACGCTCACCAAATTAAAGTTATCTTGAGTGTCCACGAGTTTGTTGGAACCCCACCGGAGCTTGAAATTATCAACGTTCTTGAACAAATGGAAAATCAAGGCGCAGACATTGCCAAAATTGCGACGATGCCAAAGAAGTTTAAGGACGTCCTCACGCTAATGCGGGCAACTTCCACTGAATCTGCCAAGCTGACAATCCCAATCGTCGCCATTTCAATGGGCCCGCTTGGCAAGTTATCAAGAATCGCCGGCCCACTATTTGGATCGGTTATGAGTTTCGCAACGGTTGGAGAAGCCTCGGCACCCGGCCAATTGGCAATTGAAGATTTGCGCCTACAAATGACTTTAATTAACAAATAAAAGGAAACTGCAAACCATGCAGTTTCCTTTTATCATTTATTCGTCCTTCGATTGTCCACCATCAACAGGTGCTGCCCCAAGATGAAGCAAATTCATCACTGAATGGCCAGCCACTGAAAATACATTTCCAGTCCCGATTGCCATTGCCGTTACAACTACCAGCACGGTCCCAACCAAGCCGATTAAAACGTCGAAATTCATGACTGATTGGATGCTGATTTGAGATAGTACGCCGGTCACGATCGGAATCGTGAAGGTGGCAATGCTGCCAAAGGTCATGTAGGTGCCGGTAATAACGCCTTTATGAGTTGGAAACATCTTGAGCAGAACGTTCAGCGCAACCTGCAAGACGCCGCCTGCTGCGGTAAATCCGAATGTAAAGCAGGCAATTGAAGTAAAAATAACCGATGATGCATTGGCAACTGTGAGTATTGCAATTAACGAAATGGTGTTCATCACCACCAACAATTTGGTTTCCGTAAACTTGAGTTTGAGCAGGATAAACATCACGATCACCCCGCTAATGGAGCCGATGCTGTAAAGCGAAAGCAATCCGTGGGAAACAAGTGAGCTGTATCCCAAGTCTTTGTTGGCAAATAAACTAATCCATTGAGTGAATAAGATCATAATCGCCATAGTCGTGTACCCGTATACGGCAAGAGAAATCGTCGCAATTACCCGCCGGAATTTTGAGAGTGACTGATGGGCTTCACTAAACGTTTCATCAACATTGTTCCGATCGGGGAAGTGTGCGCCTTTCAAAATGAACAAGTTCACGATTAAAACCAACAAAGCACCGATAAACGACCAGCCAAACCACAGATGGCGAGCTTCCAGTGTGGCGATGAATAGTGGCAGAATGAATTCCCCCATCGACATGAAGGCTTTAATAAAGACGTTGGAAGCACTCGAGTTGCCACCCATTTCGACGAAGGTCGGGTAAGTTCCCGAATCAAGGGCAGAATTGGCAACACCGGCAATAATCGCAAACAAGTATGCAATGGCGATATTGTGGGTGAACGGAATTCCGATAAAGAAGACCATGTAACTCAACGTCCCGGTAAGGACCAGCATTCGGCGGCCAAATCGGTCCGACAGGTAGCCAAATAGGAAGTAGGCAATTAACTTACCAATCCCAATTCCGGAAATGACATATGAGACGGTTGCGATTGGAACACCCCAAAAGCCCCCAAGCGCCTGCATGTTCTGCGTTAAGATGATTAAACCGATCCCGTGAACCAGGTAGTTCAGGTATAAAGCTATTGATAGTCGACGATTATTTGATTTTGTCATATTCATCACTCTCCCAAGTATGTAGGTAAATAAAAAGCCAGCCGGATATTAGAAATCCAGCTGGCTAATTTCTGATGCACTCGCTCAAGAAATTATATCAACCCAGCTAGACTCTAGCGTCTAGCTGGCAACAACAAAGTTACGACTTTGCCCAGGTTAGACGCGAACGCGTTGTGCGCCCGCATCTCCCGGGCGCTACTTAAACCATGCATAGCCGTAATAATAGGCATTCAGTTGTTGCAAATGAGTATTCATCGATATAATCTCCTCTTCTTGAAATGTTGTGTTAATTAAAACATATTAGAATTACTTCGTCAACTCTAATATTATTTTAATTTTATTTGATGATCTTTTAAGAACGAAAAAACAGCCAGGAAACAAGTCCCTGACTGTCCAAATCTTATTTAACTGGTAATACGATATCTGAAGGCTTAACCTCTTTGCCAAAGTATGGCTTCAACTGCGTGTTGTAGTCCTTTACGAAGAAGCTTTGCTTGGTTAACTTGTCAATTTCTTTGTTAGTCCAGTTGAGAAGTGACTTGTTACCCTTCTTAACAGCTGGGGCAATGTATGATTTAGGCCCGATGCTCTTAATGCCAACAGTGTACTTCGGATTGTCTTTTGACCATGCGTACAAGTATGAATTGTCATCAGCTAAGGCAACCCCACGGCCATTCTTCAAAGCGTTAAATTGCTGGGTCTTTGAATCGAACTTCAGCAAATTAACATCCGGCTGTTTGGAAGTGAAGTAGTTTTCAGCAGTCGTTCCCTTTGTGACGATCACGTTCTTACCCTTTAACTGACTTGCCTTGGTAATTGGTTTAGTCTTAGGTGAAACGACACCAACAGATACCTTCATGTATGGCTTGGCAAAATCAATCACTTGCTTTCGCTCTGGTGTCACAGTGAAGTTTGCCAGTACCAAATCAACCTTGTTGGAGTTCAACGCGTCAACCCGGTTGTTGGCGTTAACCTGCACGAATTTCACCTTAACACCAAGGTCTTTGGCAACTTTGTGGGCAAGGGTC
>NZ_JAXGWW010000166.1:0-4497 GCF_040773105.1 Lentilactobacillus sp. | reverse complement strand
TTTTAGATACAAAATTTATTATAACGATTATTGTTGTAGGTGGCAATTATCTTTGACAAATGCCACGCTTTCTGAAAAACGAGGCGTCCAAAGAAACCCACTCAATCGTGAATGGTATAATGAACGCAAAATATTTTTAAGAGGAGAATTCGAATGGACAAATTAGACCGTAAAATTTTAAATATCATCCAAGAAGATGGACGAGCTTCAATTAAGAGCATTGCTGAACAATGTTTTATTTCTGCTCCCTCAGCGTCCGTTCGACTTCAAAATCTTGAGAGTCATGGTTTTATCAACGGCTACACGGCAGATGTAAATTATGAGAAATTAGGCTACCTGATTAAAGCGTTTGTCAGGATCGATGTCAGTTACGTGGAAATGCCGAAATTCGTGAAATTTATTTCAAAGATTCCCAATGTGGTTGAATGTAATTACATTACTGGGGACGCATCCGTCCAACTAAAAGTCTTTTACAAGACCATGACCGAGTTAAACGAGTTCAATGCATCTCTCAAGGACTTTGGCTACAGCCATACCAACGTTGCGTTTACGACCAATATTGGTCCCCGACCACTGAAGCTTCCCGAAGACGATGCGTAATACCAGCCTCTGAAAAAAATATTTTGTTTTCATAGGCAAACCGTCAATTCTGCCTTATTTTCATGAAAATATTATCAAATTTACAAAATCATCTAAAAACTTCCGCCCCAAACCGCTCAATTTCGACACGGTCGTGTTAGGATAATGGCAAATTAATTAGAGGCCTCTAATTCAATTCATCATTTCCAAACAGGGAGGAAGTTTATTCATGCAAAAAACAGAAGTAACCAAAAACGCTGACGGCACCCGCCGCTCCTTGAGCAACCGTAACGTTCAGATGATCGCTATCGGAGGCACGATTGGAACTGGATTATTCTTAGGATCCGGAACCACAATCAGCAAAACCGGTCCATCTATTTTATTAGTTTACTTAGTATTAGGGATCTTTTTCTTCTTAATGATGCGGGCGTTGGGTGAAATGCTTTATTCCGACCCATCACAACACACGTTTGTTGCCTTTATTACCCGCTATTTGGGACCAACAGTCGGCCACTTCACTGGTTGGACCTATTGGCTGGGCCTTTCTTTTTGTGCCATGGCTGAAATTACTGCCATCTCTACATACGTCCAGTTTTGGTTTCCAACTATTCCATCGTGGATCATCCAATTGGTGTTCTTGGGCACCTTGGCCGGCGTTAATCTGATCGCTGCCAAGTTATTTGGTGAAGCAGAGTTCTGGTTTGCGTTAATCAAAATTGTCGCCATCCTTGCTCTGATTGCAACAGGTGCGTTCATGATGTTTAGCCATTCGGTCACACCGTTGGGACACGCGTCAATTCAAAACATTTCCCAGAACTTCTCAATGTTCCCGCACGGTGCAATGAGCTTTATTTCTGCCTTTCCAATGGTCTTCTTTGCTTTTCAAGGCATTGAATTCGTCAGCATTACCATCGGCGAAGCCCAAACACCACACAAGATTATCAAAAAGGCCGTTAATGAAACGTTGCTTAAAATTTTGATTTTTTACTTTGGTGCTTTGATTGTCATCATGGGAATTATTCCATGGACGCATTTAAACGCTGCCAGCAGCCCGTTTGTTCAAGTCTTCAAATTAGCAGGTTTTCCAGCTGCCGCTGCCATTATTAACTTCGTGGTATTGACGTCGGCTTCGTCATCGTTGAACAGCTTTATTTTCTCAGCCGGTCGACACTTTTATCAATTAGCGACTGAAACGCCTGAAGACAGCTTCATGCACCGCCACTTTACCAAAATTTCTAAAAATGGTGTCCCAGCGGCCGCAATTCTCATGTCGGCTTTCTGTCTGCTGATTACACCTTTGATGAGTTTGACCAATGCGACTGCTTCGGTCTTTACGATCGTAGCCGGTTCTTCAAACGACATGTACATTTTGGTTTACGCCTTGGCAATGATTGCCCACCGGAAATACCGCCAATCAAGCGACTTCCTACCAAACGGCTTCAAGATGCCTTGGTATAACATTACCAGCCCACTGACAATTGCGTTTTTTGCGATTATCTTCGTGACCCTATTCTTCAT
Organism: Lentilactobacillus sp.; assembly: GCF_040773105.1. Classification (NCBI taxonomy): domain Bacteria; kingdom Bacillati; phylum Bacillota; class Bacilli; order Lactobacillales; family Lactobacillaceae; genus Lentilactobacillus; species Lentilactobacillus sp. The sequence continues at coordinate 2,400 of NZ_JAXGWW010000166.1, read as the reverse complement.
CCCACAAGATATTATCGGAGCTGTGGGTGCCATCATTTGGACCATCGTGTTTGGTGGTGTGACTTACATGCATCAACGCAGTATGGCAGTGGCCAACCCGGAAAATGATTAAAAATTTAAATTAAAAAATCTAAGATCAAATCTAGTTATAACTGTTTAAAGGGCAGCGATAACTAAATTCGGTCTTATATTTTTTGTGTTTTCGGTGATTTTACCAATCCCGTTTCATGATTGGCCGATCCTCATCAAATCGGCAATTTCAGTTAGGTTTGTTCCTAACTGTTATCTCGACGAAATTCGACCAACTCATGTGTGATTTGCTTTGTGCTTGGATAAATCTTTCGATAAATATCGTGTAATCTTTGGTATTTTTTGACGTTTTCAGGTTCCGGCAAAAAGACATCTTTGAATTGAACGAAGACTTTCGAACATTCAGGAACATCCTTGTACCAGCCAACGCCGACTGCAGCCAGCATCGCGGCCCCCAGACCTGGGCCCTGCTCATTTTGAAGTGAAATCACTTTAACATTAAAGATATTCGCCTGAATCTGCTGCCACAATGGGCTTTTAGCGCCGCCGCCAATGGAGACCACTGTATCAAACTGACTGCCCTTTTCTTCATAGAGATCAAGAATGTCCCTAAACGAGAAAATAATGCCTTCAAGAACAGCTCGGACAAAGTCGTAACGCTGATGAATCCCGTCGATCCCGATAAAACTGCCACGGATATCGGCATCGGCATAAGGTGCTCGTTCACCAACAATGTACGGGGCAAACAGCAGACCATTGGCACCAACGGTTGATTTTTCGGCACTTTCAACAACCTCCGTAAAGTCCTCGTTTTCAGCGAAGGTTTTCTTAAACCAACTGAGTGAGTATCCGGCAGCCAAGGTAACCCCCATTGAATAGTAAGCGTCCGGAATCGCGTGGTCCTCATACTGAATCACACCATCGTAATTGGTCTCCTTCCTAGGCTCATACTTGAGGATTACGCCGGAGGTTCCGATACTTGAAAGGACCTTGGTAGGACCGTCAATTCCGGCGCCAACAGCACCACAAGCGTTGTCTGCGCCGCCACCAAAGGTCTTGGTGTCAGTGGACAGTCCTGAATATTCGGAATACCAGTCATCAATCTGGCCGGTTTCATCGATTGAACGGACCAACGGTGGACACAGACTGGCAGGAATATCGAATGCATCAAGGATTTCTTGGCTCCAGCGCTGTTTGTCGACATCCAGCATGACGGTTCCGGTGGCATCGGAATAATCAATTGCCAACTTGCCGGTCATTCGGAAGCGTAAATAGTCTTTTGGCAGCAGCATCGTTGTTGCCTGCTTGAAGATTTCCGGTTGGTTTTCTTTAACCCACAGTAATTTGGGCAGGGTAAATCCTTCAAGTGGCTTGTTATGAGTGATTTCAACAAACCGCTCACCCATCTTGTCCATGATCTCTTCTCGTTGCTTAGTAGAACGCGTATCGTTCCAAAGCATCGCTGGCCGCAACACTTTATGATTCTTATCCAGCAACACGAGGCCGTGCATCTGGCCTGAATAGCTGATTCCCTTAATGTCTTCGGGTTTGATGCCGTCCTTTAAAATAAGGCGCACGATGGATACCGTCGTCGCACTTACCCAGTCTTCCGGATCTTGTTCTGCATAACCGGGTTTTGGCTGATCTAACGGAAAATCCATCCCTTCTTGAGCAATAATATCACCGGATTTGGTAACCGCCGTGACTTTTACAGAACTTGTGCCAAGGTCAACGCCCAATACGCAATCAGTCATGTTGTTTCCTCCTTCAAAGACAATGTTTGAATCCAGATTACCACAAAACCATATTTATCAAAAAAGACTTGCCAGATCACTTTTAATAAGTGGTTTAGCAAGTCTTTTGCAATGTGTTATGATAATGTCTACCTTCGAAGCAAGCAATCAGTAGCGAAGTCCCACCAACCTTGGTGGGTGCATACTAAACACGTACCCGATTAGTGACTAATTGCCACGTATTGCTTACTGCCTGTCACGTAATGCCCATCCGTTAACAAGAAACGCGTCGTCAAACCATATTGCACAAGGCCCCGAACCGGAATAACCGTCCCCTTCTTGAGCTTTTTGAGCCGTTGTTTGACGTTGAATGATTTTCCTGAATATTCATAAACACCTTGAGGACCAACGACCTTGATGAAGGCATGCCGTTTCTGCCAATAAAGCTTAGCCGTGTAGCCACTCTTTGCCGTCACGAAGGACCCGTCAGCCAACTGGTAACGCAAATGGCCATTGGACGATCTGGCCGTTTTAACGACGGTAAAAACAGGGGCATTAATGAGTGGCTTCTCTGGGTAATATTTTAAACGATTCTTTTTGGTGAAGTTCACTGTTCGATAACGATAAATCGGCTTTC
>NZ_JAXGWW010000165.1:0-4562 GCF_040773105.1 Lentilactobacillus sp. | reverse complement strand
TGGACGCCGTCAGTAATCTGCTTGACCTTACTTTTTAAGCCAAGCTTTTTGGCCTGCTGACTTTCAGCGATGTGATTCCAAATATCATAGTCTGAGCCCTGCGACCCAACCGTAATCGTTGCACTCTTAGCGTTTGATGCGTTTCCCGTTAAGCTGTGGATCCCAAAAATAATGCCGACAAGTACAACGATTCCAATTAACGTATAAATAATTCCCTTGCTATTTTTCATTGTCGATCTCCCTTAATTAAGTATTTGATTAAACGCTTATAAATGAACTGTTTTTCGTGCCAACCAGTCGCCCACAAATTGGACTAAAAAGACCATGATCAAAATGACCAGCATGGCGGCAATCGTGACGTCGTTTTGGTAGCGGGCGTACCCGATACTAATGGCGACATCTCCAAGGCCACCGGAACCAATTGCGCCAGCCATCGTCGTTAAGCCGATGAGACTAATGACCGTTACAATCGATGCCCGGATCAAATCCGGCAGGCCTTCTCGCAGATAAATTCGAAAAATAATTTCAAAATTTCCAGATCCCATTGACCTGGCGGCTTCAATCACTTGCGGGTCAATTTCCAGCAACGCGTTTTGAACTTGACGAGCATAAAACGGAAAGATACCAACCACTAACGGTACTAACGCGGCGGTTGTTCCAACTGTCGTGTGGACAATAAAGTTGGTGACTGGAAACATCACCGCCAACAGGATAATGAATGGAATCGACCGCAGTAGGTTAACGACCTTATCCGTCAGCCCGTAAACATACGAGTCTTCAGCAATTCCGCCGGGTTGGGTAATTACTAACACAATCCCCACCGTCAGTCCGAGGATTCCGGCAATCAAAGCCGACCAGACCGTCATATAAATGGTGTCCCAAATTGACTGCACGAATTGCGGCCGGATATGCGCCACATTAGGAAATATTTGTTTTAACATCTGCTTGATCCCCCTTCTTCTCAGTTGCCAAAAGTTTCACGTCAACCCCGTGTTGGCTCAAGAAATTAATCCCGTCGGCCAGCTGTTTGGACTGACCCGACAAGACAATAATCAAATAGCCAATTGAGGTATCACTAATTCGTTCGATATTGGCAAATAAAATATTGGCTTTTAATTTATATAACTCGGTCAGGTCAGATATTAACGACTGCTTGGTTGCCTGCCCGCGGAACTTGAGGAATAACAACCGTTCGTTGGGTGACAGACTTTGCAGGCCCTGATCGGCTTTAATCTGAGCCAACGCTTCAGTCACGTTCGCCGAAGAATCGACAAAGTTTTGAGTCAGCGCCTGCTGTGGATTTGCGAACACCTTGGCAACGTCACCACGTTCAATAATCTTGCCCTCATCCATGACCGCCACGTGCTGACAAATCGATTTGATGACCTGCATCTCATGGGTGATCAGCACCACCGTCAGTCCCAGGCGTTGGTTCAATCGTTTCAACAACTTCAAAATATCATCGGTTGTCTTTGGGTCCAGCGCACTGGTGGCTTCATCACTGACCAAAATGTCAGGATCGTTGGCTAACGACCGGGCAATGGCAACCCGTTGCTTTTGGCCGCCGGATAATTGTTCCGGATAGGACTGTTCAAATTCACTTAAACCAACCAGGTCCAAGAGCTCCTTTGCCTTCGCCCGCCGATCTGCCTTACTAATCGATTGGCTTAGCAGTGGATATTCCACGTTGCCCAACACCGTCCTGGAATTCAGTAAGTTAAAATGCTGGAAAATCATGCCAATCTTTTTGCGGGCTTGGCGTAATTTGGCGTTGGATAATTCTAAGAGCGGCTTGCCGCCAACGATAACCTTTCCTTCGGTTGGCCGTTGCAGGAGATTAATCGTTCGCACCAGCGTACTCTTGCCGGCGCCCGAATACCCGATAATCCCATAAATATCACCCTTGTTAATTTGTAAGTTCACCTTGTCGACCGCGTGCAGCGACTTTCCGCCTGACTGGAAGGTCACGCTGACTTTTTGAAGGTCAACAATTGGTTCTTTTAACACTGCCATAGTCATCCTCCTCATTTTTCATAAAAAAAGCGCTCCTGTATCAAATACAGAAGCGCTAAATCGCGGTACCATTCTGAGTTCACTTCATTAGTTGCCTAAAAAAGTCTCACCAACCATCTCAATTTGAAATGGTGTGTCTAATAACGAAGACGAATCCGTCTGCCATTTTCAATCTGATCACAGCAGCCAATCACCGGCCATTTTCACTTTCAATCAACGATCGACTTCCACCACACGTCGACTCTCTTTGCGCTGTTTAAAAGTTACTTTCCGATTCATTTTGTTTAAAAATTCTATTCGATGTTCCAAACACTTTTTGCGGTCTTAATCACTAATGCCAGCTTGTTCCACTGATCTTCTTCGGTTAAGTGGTTGCCTTCTTCAGTTGAGGCAAATCCACATTGTGGTGAAATGCAGAGATTGTCCAGCGGTACATATTGGGCGGCGTCTCGGATTCTGGCTTTCAGGAAATCTTCCTGTTCCAATTCCGGCTTCTTCGTCGTCACAATCCCAATCACAATCCGTTGGTTTCGGCCATTATCAGCAATCTTCTTAAGTGGTTCAAAGCCACCTGAACGCTCGTCATCATATTCCAAGAAATAGCCATCAATGTGGAGTTGTGCCAAATAGTCGGCCACTGGATCGTAGGCTCCGGCACCTGCCCATGTTGAATCGTAGTTGCCCTTGCAGACGTGCATCGTGATCGTGAGGTCGGCAGGCTTGCTGTCAACGATGGCATTAATTGCCTTAACAGCGGCTTTTGCTAATGGCTCAAGTTCAGGCTTCAGGGTCTTATCCGAGAAGCTGGCCCACATGCCCCATGATGTGTCATCCAGTTGGAGATAGCGACAACCAAGGTCGTAGAAGTGCTGAACGGTTTGCTTGTATGCCTGAATCTCATCATTCAAAAATGTCTCAAAATCGCCATCATAGTATTCGTCAACCACACCAGCGTCTTTATTTGGGAAGAAAACGGATGGGCTGGGGATCGTCTGCTTGGCGGCCACACCCTCTGGCACGATGCTGTTGAGGTACTTAAAGCCGTCAAAGAATGGATGGTTGGGATTATATTCGAGCTTGCCGGTGAACTTAATGCCGCCCTTGCGTGTCTCCTCGCCATGGAAAATATAACCGTGTTCTGGTTCAAAGAATTCCGCGCCATTTAGTCCATCAAAGAAATCCAAGTGCCACCAACTGCGTCGAAATTCACCGTCGGTCACGGCCTTCAAGCCAAGTTCAACCTGTTTATCCACAATCCGACTAATCTCTTCGTTCTCAATGGTTCTTAAATCAGCCTCACTAATTTTTCGATCGTGATAATCCGCTCTTGCCTGCTTCAATCTCGCTGGTCTTAATAAGCTGCCAACTTCATCGTACCGATATGGAAATTTTAATTTTGCTGCGACTGTCATTTTGTCCACTCCTTTAGTTTTGTTGCATAAAAAAAGTCCTCATACAGAATAATCTGTACAAGGACGATAGTTGTCGTGTTACCACCTTAATTTTCACACAGCTCACACTGTGTGACTCACTAGGTACTCAAACAAACTGTTCGAATACCGTAACGCGATAAGGTGCGTTCGCCATGCCGTCTGACTTGTGCTCGACAGCATTTGCTCGAAGACCATATTCACCAACTTGCCACAATTCACTTCCACCAAACGTGAACTCTCTAAATGCGGCGCCTCGGCTACTCATCTTTTCACTGCTTTTTGTTTATGGATTTAACTTAAGAGTTTAAGCTAAATTATGAGAATGTCAAGTGGAAGTTTTAATTGTATGCTCATTTGGACGTTAAAAAACTGGTCTTAACAGCCAGTGATTATTTAATTTTAAGCCTGTTTCGTTGGCCAAACAGTAAATTCACTCACATTGACGTCCTCTGGTTTATCAATCGCAAAATTCACGACTCGAGCAACAGCATCTGGTGAAATACCAACTTTTTCATACAAGCTGTCCGCACCGGCAAGAGTGGCCTTATCTGTAATACTTTGAAGCAACTCGGTGTTAATGGCCCCAGGGTACAGGGTTGATGTTCTGATGTTGGTCCCTTCTTCAGCACTTTCCATCCGAATGACTTCCATCACATTTCGCACCGCATACTTTGTGGCACCATAAACGCCGGCTCCGGTAAAGTTCTTAATTCCAGCCACAGATGACGTCGTAATAATTTGGCCATGCTTCTGCGCAACGAAGTCCGGCATGACGGCAGCAATGCCATTCAAGACACCCTTTAAGTTAACGTCAATCATTAAATTCCAATCATCAGTTTTCAGGGCACTCATTGGCGAATTTGGCATCACACCCGCATTATTAAAAATAACGTCAATCTGACCGAATTTACTCTTGGCCATGGAAACTAACGCTTTGAGATCATCAGGATTGCGCACGTCTGTGACGCGATATGCGGCCTGACCACCCTTTTCAATAATCGCATCAGAAATCTGTTTTAATCTTTCTTCGCGACGGGCACCTAAAACGACCTTTGCCCCATTTTGAGCCAATAAGGTCGCACTCGCCTCACCAATTCCTGAAGATGCTCCGGTAAT
>NZ_JAXGWW010000164.1:0-4595 GCF_040773105.1 Lentilactobacillus sp. | reverse complement strand
GCCAATTGGGATAACGGATGGACGAACGGCAACCATTTAGTGACTGAAAAAAGTGTCGCGATAAACCCACTTGGGGACAAAAATGCAAATTTCAAAACTTCGGCAAAGCTTCCGAGTAACATGATTGGAAACAAAATACTCAGCGTATCGCGAACAATCCGCGTCACTCGGCTTTTGTAAAAGCGTGTTGAGATAGCTAGTAATCGATTCATCACGGTCTCAGTCCCTCTCCGAAACCCCAAGGCAAGTGGGGTCCGACTGTATTGTTATCACTATTCTGTTTCAAAATGAAAATTTGTCAAGAAAAAAGTAGAGAGTGCGGAGCAAACCGCTTAGCTTCGGAGCACGTTTAGTGTGATGAGACCCGGTTAGACACTAGACGTTGCACTTTGTTTACGGTCGTTGGAGCACAAGTTAAAAGTTTTGGAGATGAACGCCAGTTCAGCGCCGAGACTTTTGACTTGTGTAGTAGGAGTCTGGGTCGTCGGAACACGTTTAGTGTGATGAGACCCGGTCAGACACTAGACGCAATCCTTCGCCTGCAGTCGTCAAACACGCCAATCAAAAAAGCAGCTAGCATCATGCACCCCGCTCTAACTGCTTAACCACTTATTCTAATATTTTAAAAGTTTCAAGCTGCATTGTTGCATCAAGCTAATTTTGCTTAACGACAACCTTCCTCATATTGACATGCGGAATTCCGACTTCCGTGAACGGGTCACCATATTGTTCAAAACCCAGCCGCTGATAAAACCCAATTGCGGTCTTCTGTGCCCCGAGATAAAACATTGGTGCATCTTGAAACATGGGGGATGCCAGCAGATACGCCAGCAATTGTTTCGCGTATCCCTGGTTCCGGTAGGCCTTCTCCGTTGCGACCCGCTGAATATGAATACCGGCTTCAGTTACGGTCGTCCGGGCCGTCGCAACCGGTGTCCCATCAACGTATGCGACAAAATGAATCGCGTCAGAATCTGTGCCGTCAAACTCATCGCTTTCATCAATCCCCTGTTCCTCAATAAAGACGTGATGGCGAATGGTTCTCGCATCTTGATAAATGGTATCTAATTGATCTGTTTGTTTAATTTCCAAAACTCATATCCGCCTACTTTTAGTATCGTTAAATGGTGGCTGAAAAAAGTGCTTTTCAGAGCAGCAACTTGCACCTAAGCCAACTAGCGGAGAAATCAAAGTCGATTTCCCTGTTTGTTACTTTGGAGTTGCTTGTTGGGCTACCTAGCTGAAAAACGTGCTACACGAGCCAGCTTTTTCCGCTTAGTCCAACAACCACCTTCAACCCAAAACCAGCGTTGAAGATGGTTGTTAAACTAATGCTCAAAAGCTAACCGGCTCGTTACGCACTCTACTCATTAAACCCCACTACCTCCACGTTGTCGCCGTCAATTTCCAGCTTCGTCACGCTGCCGTTTGCCGGGCGTTCCGTCACGTCGTACTTGCCCTTTCCATATCGTTCAACAACGCTTAGCAGTGTATTTCCATGGCTGATCAATAAGACGTTATCGCCATCTTTGATCTTGGGATTACTTTTGATCAAATCGAATCCTTGATCCATCCGTTGCCAATACTCCTCGTTATTTTCAGCTTGGTGAAATGGATCGGCTTCCTTTAGGTAATCTTTGGCCTTGCCAATCGAGTATTTTGCCACAATATCCGCAAAAGTTGGCAAGCCATGTGGTGCACCGGCCAAATACCACGCCTGGTTCATATCATTTCCTTCAAAGTATCCATAAAACTCTTCCCGGAAAAATTTGGCCGTGATTGGTTTTTCAATGTCAGAAGCGTTATTCTTATCTAAAATTGTTTGAGCAGTCTGTTCAGCTCGAGTCGTATCACTGCAGTACGCAGCCACAAATTTTGTGTCCTTCAGCTTTTCACCCGTATCGACCGCATTTTGGATTCCCTTTTCGGTCAAAGGCGAATTACTCCAACCCTGAAGCTTGTTATAGATGTTGAAATAGGTCTGTCCGTGACGAACCATGTACAAAGTAAATTTACTCATGTTGACACATCCTTTACCCTTAATAGTTAAAGTATAACAATTTTTCGGGCCCACGTTCAGGCAAAATCAATTTAAGATTTGGGCAAAATCGCTTGATTTTTCTTTTTTCTGCGAAATTATTTGATAAGATAAAACAAGTAATTATTTTAAGGAGCAAACCGTTTTGAAATATATTAATTGGGCCCTTGAAAAATGTAGTACACGCAAGGGTTTCATCGTTCTTTTAATCGTCTGCTTTTGGGCCAAAACAATGCTGGCCTATTTTGTTGACCTTGGGCTCGGGATTACCAACCCGTTTCAATTCTTCATTGTCTTGATTAACCCATTGGCCACCACCACTTTACTACTGAGCATTGCGCTTTACTTCAAGAAAAGCCGTTTCTTTTATCCAATCGCGCTGCTAATTGCCATTTTAAACACCGTTTTACTTTACTTAAACGTCATTTATTTCCGTGAGTTCACCGATTTTATGACTGTCAGCACCATGACTGGTTATTCAAAAGTCAACCAAGGTTTGAGCGGCAGTTCGCTCGCACTTACTAACATCCATGACATCCTGTATTGGATTGATTTGATCGTCATCATTGGCTTAATCGTCTTCAAAAAAATTAAAATTGATCATCGACCATTAAATAAACGGATCGGCTTGGCCGTAACGTCATTTTCGGTCTTGTTTTTCGTTGTTAATCTGTCACTGGCCGAAATGGATCGACCACAGTTGCTCACCCGGACATTTGACCGGACTTACATCGTCAAATATCTTGGTTTGGACGCGTTTACCGTCTATGATGGCTTGAAGTCCCAACACAATAACGACTTGCGGGCTACTGCCACCAAGTCGGAACTCAGCGATGTGCTCAAATTTACGCGCAGTCACTATGCCAAGCCAAACAAAAAATATTACGGAATTGCCAAGGGAAAGAACGTTATCGTCATCCATTTGGAAAGCTTCCAGCAATTTTTGATTGGTAAAAAAATCAACGGCCAAGAAGTGACACCGTTCTTAAATAAGCTTTATAAGAGCAAGTCCTCGTATTCATTTAAAAATTTCTTTCATCAAGTCGGCCAAGGAAAAACTTCTGATGCCGAAAATATGTTGGAAACCAGCACTTATGGGTTGCCACAGGGATCCTTATTTGCCCAACTCGGCAGCGACAATACCTTCCAAGCCGCGCCGGCCATTTTGAATCAACGCCGTGGCTACACCAGCGCCGTTTTCCACGGAAACATTGCCAGCTTCTGGAACCGGAATAACGTTTATAAAAATATGGGCTACCAATACTTCTTTGACGCCAGTTATTACAACACTACCGGTGACCGCTCGTTGGGGTATGGCTTGAAGGATAAGCTGTTATTTAGAGACTCGGTCAAGTACCTGCAAAATCTCCAACAGCCATTTTACGTGAAGTACATCACCGTAACCAACCATTTCCCGTATGATTTGGACAAAGAAGATACCAATTTCAAGACCACCAATACGCAAGATAAAGTTGTCGATAATTACTTCCTGACAGCTCACTACCTCGATCAGGCGGTTCACGAATTCTATAACTACATGAAAAAGACCGGCTTATTGAAGCACTCGGTTATCCTCTTGTATGGGGACCATTACGGGATTTCCAACTCGGAAAACACCAGCTTGGCCAAGGCTTTAGGCAAAAATCCCGACGATTGGGACGACTTTGACAACGCGCAATTGCAGCGGGTACCGCTCATCATCAACATCCCGGGTAAGAAGAACGGCTTTATTTCCAACAAATATGCCGGCGAAATTGACGTCTTGCCAACCTTGATGCACCTGCTGGGAATTAGCTCGAAACGCTACGTCCAGTTTGGCACCGACATTTTATCCAAACAACATGATCAAGTCGTAGCCTTCCGTAATCAGGATTGGGTCAGCCCGGCCTTCACGTCAATTAGCGGCGATATCTATTCCAATAAGACCGGTCAACTGTTGAAGTTAACCAAACGGCAGCAAGCTCAAGTTAAAAAGGATAAGAAACGAGTCAACACCGAGTTATCGCTGTCAGATTCACTCAACGAAAAGAACCTGCTTCGTTTCTACCATCCAAAGGGGTTTGAAGCAGTTGATCCCCGAAAGTACAATTACGCCGACCTTTATCAAAAAGAAAAGCGGATTGAAAAACGTTTAGGCAAGAAATCAACCAGTATCTATTCCGAAAATGGCGATAAGTCCACTTGGAAAGAGTACTTCACAGACGCGCCTGAAATCCATCATAAGACCACCGACAGCAGTCGAATCAAGATTACCAATCCAGACGCAAACAATACTGACAGCAGTCGCTAGGGGGCAGATCAGTCATGAAACGAGATTCTATGAAATTAAGAATTTTACTTTACAACATCTTGGTCGTCTCATTGGCCTTGGTCTCGTTTGTCCTGGCGATTCTGGCACTGGTCACTAAGATCACCCTCAGCCAAGGGCCATACCGAGTTGTCTTCACACTCATATGGCTCTTTTTCCTGATTGATTATCTAGTTCGATTTAAACGCGCCAAATCAAAAAAAGATTTCTTGATCTCGAATTTGTTTGACCTGATTGCCCTCATCCCGT
>NZ_JAXGWW010000163.1:0-4600 GCF_040773105.1 Lentilactobacillus sp. | reverse complement strand
CCAATGTAAGGTCCAAGGTATGGAATGATATTGCAAATTCCGGCAATCACGCCCAACAACAATGCGTATGGTGTGCCGATAATTACATACCCAATCGCCGTGAAGGCCCCGACAAACAAACACTCGATCATCTGACCGGAAATATATTTGGAGATAGTGTGACTCATTTTACCTAATAAATCCATCGTTTGTTCACGGTGACGTTCGGGCAAGATATTCTTGATGGTCGGTGCCAACCGATAACCGTCCTTAAGCATATAAAACAGGACAACCGGAACGGTTACGGCAATGATTACCACGTTGGCTGCCGCTGAAATGATCCCGCCTAACCCGGTCGTCACGCTGTTAAAGATCGTCTCGGCGTACTTATTGACGTTGCGGGATAGTTTGTCTGTCATCGACGTAAAGTCAACGTTTTTCAAAAATGTTTGAGAATTGATTCCCTTAAACATCTTGTCCACTAACTGTTGGCCCTGTTTGGCAGCGTCCGGTAACTGGTTGGCCAACGTGATTAACTGATTGACAATTTTTGGAATAAAAACCGTTGCGGCAAGTGCGACCAGCCCCAACAGCAGCAAAAATACCAGGGTGGTCGCCCACGTCCGGGTAATATGGTGCTTGCCAAAGCGAACCTTCGTCAATAAATTGACAATCGGATTCAGCATATAAAACAAAATGCCGGCCAGAAGAATTGGAATAAAGACCGTCGAAAAGAAGATCGCAATTGGCGAAAACATAAAACTGATCTTGGTACAGATCCAAATAATCGCAACCACAATCAAAATTTCTAATGACCAAAACATGAGCGGAGATTTTTTTAATCGTTCGAGCATTTGTAGGCTCCTTACGTTTTTACTTTAGCACTGATTTTTTACTTATAAATTTCATTGTATCATAAAACAAAAAATGACCAGTGCAAAAATTGCACCAGTCACAAGAAGAATTCCTCATTGATTCTGACGAGACAACTCTAAGTATCGTTCATACCAAATGGCAATAAATTCTTTTGAGAACGGGCCCTTTTCATTTTCGATCCAGTCCACCAAAATTCTCACATTGCGTTTTAAGATATGATCGATCTCCGGTCCATAATTCCAACGCTTGCTAAATTCCAGATACTCATCTGCATCCAGTAATTTTCGCCTGCCGTCGGGGAAAACTTTGACATCCAAGTCATAATCAATATATTTTAACGCCTCTTTGTCAAGAACGTATGGGGAGGCCAAATTACAATAATAGGCAATCCCGTCGTCTCGAATCATCGCTACGACGTTAAACCAGTAATGTTTATGAAAATAAACCAGTGCCGGCTCTCGCGTTACCCAATGACGCCCGTCATCTTCGGTAACCAATGTATGATTATTACATCCAATCAGTGAATTTTCGTTTGTTTTTAATACCATCGTATCTCGCCAAATACGATGCAAGCTGCCATCATGCTTATAGCTTTGAATCGCAATGAAGTCTCCTTCTCCAGGTAATTTTTGAAGTCGTGGCATTTAAATACCCACTTTCTGACTAAGCTAACAGCATCGATTGTTACCAATCCATTTGTCATTATATCAGAGTGCGCATTAATATCGAAATTATTTTATTCAGTCAGTTTGGCAATGGCGATGGTGATGTCGTCCATCAAGAACCCTTTTCTAAAGAGCGCCTGTTTGGTCTTTTGGGTGCGTTCATACGGCTGCAGCTTGGCGTATTGCCGAAAGTACTTAGCGGCCACTTGATCGATCACATCATGATCTTGTTCTGCCATCTCATCGGTATCGGTTTGGTTGATAATCTCTTCGATGTCCCCATACGGAAAGCCACGGCGCATCAGGAGTTCCTTGGTCTTGTTAAGGGCCATTTTGGCTGAATCACGTCTGTACCGTTTCAACTGTTTTTCGGCAACTTCAATGCCGATTTCAATCACGTCATCTGCCGAATAGTAATGGTCAAGTGCTGTTTCAACTTGATTGGCAGCAACCCGTTTATCCTTTAGATGACGGCGGATCCAATCCGGGCCATTCTTACGTTCCCGGACAACCGTCCGCACATAACTGTCGGCGTATCGTTGGTCGTCAATCAAATTTTGATCGACTAAAATATCAATCACTTGATTAATGGCATCCGGATCGTCTGATAAGTCGGCCAACTTATCTCTGACTTCGTACTCGGTTCGCAGGTTGTGGGCCAAATAGTTCAGTGCGCGACTATGTAATTTGGAAATGTTGTCGGCGTTTTTAAGCTTGTCAATCAGCTGATCGTCAACTTCCATGCCCTTGAAGACCCGGTATTTAATCAAGACTTCTTCACTGATTGGAAATGCGTATTGACCGTCAACGTAGACGTTAAAACGACCCTTTCGCTTCTGCGCTTCAATTTTTGTAATTGTATTTGCCATGAAAAAACCTTCCTTGTGGCGTGATTGAAATTCACTTTGACTTTTCAATTTGGTATACTGAAACCAATTTAAGATAGAGGATGAAAAATTATGATAACTGCTCACGTTGTTTACGCAACAATTACTGGAAATAATGAAGATATTGCCGACATCGTCACGGAAGCCTTTGAGGACGCCGGCGTCGACGTTAAAGAAACCGAGATTTCCCAAACCGATCCTGCCGTGTTTGAAGATGTCGATATTTGTGTCGTTTGCCCGTACACGTATGATGAAGGCGCGCTTCCTGAGGAAGGGATGGATTTTTATGACGATCTCAGTGAACTGAACCTTAAGGGCAAAGTTTACGGCGTTGCCGGATCCGGGGATGTCTTTTACGAGGAGTTTTACAACACCTCGGTTGACAAGTTTGAAGCAGCATTTGAAAAAACCGGTGCCACCAAAGGTTCAGACAGCATTAAAATTAATTTGGAACCCGATGAAGACGACATCAAAAAGCTTGACCAATTTACAGCCGACTTAATTGAAAAAGCGCAGCAATAGCACCTCGACGTTCTTTAAAGGGACTGTAGCAAATCACATTTTGCCGCAGTCCTTTTAATTTTGCCAAGGGCATCCCTGTCCGCGGCAAAGCCTACTTTTTGGACCGCTTGATTCGCTTGGCTTTTTTCGGTCTGCTTTTTCGAATCCGTTGCGCTCGTTTCCAGACGGTTTCCAGAGCATCCTGCTGTTCTTGAATTTTACCTTGGCGAATTTCTTGAATCGCCGCATTGACTACCCCGCCAAATAACATAATGATTCCCGAAAAGTCCAGCCAGAACATCAAAACAATGAAGGTTCCAATCGTCTTATAGGCATCGATTCGGTGAGCAAAGAACCGCAGGTAAACGGTGAAGGCCTGAGCCAGTATCATCAATCCCAGCGTCGAAATCAGCGCCCCAACCCAAATGTAGCGAAATTTGACCTTGGCAGTTGGCACAAAGTAATACAAAAGGCTGAGCAACAGCCAGGCGATTGCAATGGTTACGGGCCATTTCACCGTCCCAATCAAATTCAGGATCCGATGAGGGACGTTTAATATTGGGTTCAGCCATTCAAAAAACATCTGACTGAAAGCAAAAACAATGATTAACAAAACAACGGCTAAGATTAAAACCAGCATCCAAACAAATGAAACCAGGCGATTTGAAATGGCGTTTTGGTTGGCCGCAACGCCGTATGTCTTGTTAATACTGCGTTGAAAGGCCGCAATCGCGCGACTGGCTGACCAAATGGTCACAATTAAACCAACTGACAACTGACTGGCACCGCCACTTTGAAGCGTTGAATTGATGATCGGCTCCAGCATCAAATAGATTCGATCAGGAAATAACGGTCGAATATAGACCTCAACTTCGCTGATTTGAATATGAAACATGTTCAAGACACTACCGATAATAAAAAAGATTGGAAAAATCGACAACAGTGTATAAAAGGCCAGCACGGCTGCAGAGTCCGATACATTTCCAGACGAGTACCGTTTGACGATAATTTCAATGAAGTTTTTGATGGTCACATATGCACGTTTCATAACTTATCGACTTTCTATCTTAGATTGATGAATGGTTGAACTGTTGTTGAATCGCGTTTAAAATTCTGAGTGAGGCATTGCCATCACCATACGGGTTCTTGGCTTCGGCCATCCGCTGATATTCTTTGGGATCATCCAACAGCCGTTCCATTTCGCGCTTAATCACCTTGGGGTCGGTTCCGACTAGTCGTAGGGTTCCGGCCTTGATCCCCTCTGGACGCTCAGTGGTGTCTCGAAGGACCAGTACCGGCTTCTTCAAAGATGGTGCTTCTTCTTGAACACCGCCTGAATCAGTCATGATAAAGAAGCTTCTGGCAGACATGTTGTGAAAGTCCAACACGTCGAGCGGCTCAATTAAGTGAACCGCCTTGACGCCATCGAACACCTCATGAGCAACTTTTTGAACAGCAGGGCTCAAATGAACCGGATAGACGACTTCCACGTCGGGATGGCTGGCCAACACTTCTTTAATGGCTTCAAAAGTCCGCCGCATTGGTTCACCTTGGTTTTCCCTGCGATGCATGGTCAATAAGATCATCTTTGAATTTTGGTTGAGTTCATCAAATACCGAGTGTTGATAATCGGCCGTCACGGTCTGCTTAAGGGCGTCAATCGCAGTATTTCCGGTCACGTAAATATTTTTG
>NZ_JAXGWW010000162.1:0-4679 GCF_040773105.1 Lentilactobacillus sp. | reverse complement strand
GTCATCGAAACGGCCTTAATCCCGATGGCCAAAAATGGTGGCGAGCCCGTTGTCGCAATGGGGTTTGACTCCCCTTTGGCTGTCTTGAGTCATAAATCAGAATCACTGTTTACCTACTTTAAACAGTCATTTGCGCAAGTCACGAATCCACCAATTGATCCCTTACGAGAAAAAGTTGTCATCAGTACCACCCTCTTCTTGGGCCGCGATGATGACATTACAAAAGATACCAGCGGAAACTGTCAAAAGCTCAAAATTGACAGCCCAATTTTAACTGACCAAGATTACGCAAAACTGATGGCGCTGGATCTTCCCGCTTTCAAGGTGACGAAGCTTTCACTGGCTTATGACCTAACAGCGACACCCAATCGATTGGCCCACGTCTTGGAACACCTTTTCAAGCAGGCTGAAAATGCGATTGATGCCGGATCCACCATTCTGATTTTATCCGACCGTCCAGTTGCCGAAGGACAGATGACAATCCCCGTATTGCTAGCAGTTGCCGGCTTAAACAATTACCTGGTCCGCCAGGGAAAAGGTACTGCTGCATCGATCGTTGTTGACACTGCCGAAGCATGTGAAATCCACCATTTTGCCTGTTTAATTGGCTATGGTGCCATGGCCATTCATCCCTACGGCGCATTTTCCACCCTTGCGCAACGTGGATACGCCCAACAAATTCCCAATTATGCCAAGGCAGCCACCAAAGGGGTTATCAAGATCATGAGTCGGATGGGGATCTCGACGGTTGCCGGATATAAGGGTGCTCAATTGTTCGAAGCAGTTGGCCTGGCGGACTCCGTCATTGATCAATACTTCACTGGCACCCCAAGCAGAATTGGCGGCATTGACCTCAACCAAATTGAGGCTGAATATCAACAACGCTATGATTTAGCCTTCAGCAGCCATTCGATCGATGATTTGCCTTCGGGCGGCAGTTTCCAATACAAAGCCGATGGTGAATATCATTTATATAATCCAAAATCAATTTATCAGTTCCAAAAGGCCGTTCGAACAGATGATTATCAAGAATATCAAAAATACGCGATCGAAATGAACCAAGACGCGTTGGATAACCCAACGACGTTAAGATCCATGTGGACCATTAAACAGGCCGGCAACACCCCGGTTCCGTTAAGTGAAGTTGAGCCGGTCAGTTCAATTGTCAAGCGTTTTAAAGCCGGTGCCATGAGTTTTGGGGCACTTTCACAAGAAGCTCACGAAACGATTGCAATTGCCATGAATCGTTTAGGTGCCCGCAGCAACACGGGTGAAGGCGGTGAGAACCGCAACCGATTCAAAGTGGGACCAGACGGCATTGACCGCAATAGCAAAATTAAGCAGGTATCCACGGCTCGTTTTGGCGTCAACACAGAGTATCTGATGAGTGCCGACGAAATCCAAATCAAAATGGCGCAAGGTGCAAAGCCCGGTGAAGGTGGCCAGTTACCCGCTGGAAAAGCTTATCCCTGGGTCGCCAACATCCGTGGGTCAATCGCCGGCGTTCAGCTGATTTCGCCGCCACCCCACCATGATATTTATTCAATCGAAGACTTGGCCCAATTGATCTACGACTTAAAGCAGGTCAATCCATACGCCATTATCAACGTTAAATTGGTTTCCTCAACAGGCGTTGGAACGATTGCCGCCGGAGTTGTGAAGGCCGGTGCCAATACCGTTGTGATTTCCGGATACGACGGCGGTACCGGAGCAGCGCCCAGAAACTCCACAAGAGACTGTGGCCTGCCCTGGGAAATGGGCTTGGCGGACGCGCACCAAACGCTGGCCTTAAACCATCTGCGACAGCGAACCACACTGGAAGTTGACGGTAAATTACTGACCGGACGAGACATCGCGATTGCGATTATGCTGGGGGCAGAAGAATTTAGCTTTGCGACCCTGACAATGGTGGCAATTGGCTGTGTCATGATGCGCAAATGCAACTTAAATACCTGTCCCGTCGGCATTACCACTCAAAATCCGGATCTCAGAAAGCTGTATGCCGGAAAGCCGGAACACATTATCAGCATGATGCACTTTTTGACACAGGATTTGCGGGAACAAATGGCCCAACTTGGATATCGAACGGTTGATCAAATGGTTGGCCACGGAGAGCATTTGGCCCCACGTTATGTTCCTTCAGGAAAAGCAAAAACCCTTGATTATGACCGGATTTTAAACAAGACCATTCCAATTGAACGCAAAGTCAAAAATCCATTTAAGCCCAAATACGACTGGCCAGATCTTGATACATTTGCTAAAGCCAGCTTAAAAAACGGAACTTCAACCAGTGTTGACCTGCCAATTGATAACACGATGCGAGCCGTCGGAACAAGAATGGGCGGCTGGATCGCGGCGCACTTCGGCAACTACGGGTTGGCCCCCGGCGCAATGAAATTCAATTACGTTGGAATTGCCGGTCAAAGTTTTGGCGCCTTCATTACCCAGGGCATGGAAGTAAAATTAACTGGTGAAGCCAACGACTATGTTGGTAAAGGGCTTTCGGGTGGCCGGTTGATTGTCGCCTCTCCAAAGCAGGCCCGTGATATTTATGCCCATTCGCCAATCATCGGAAACGTCGCTTGCTTCGGCGCAACTGGTGGCGAAGCTTACTTTAACGGCCGGGCTGGTGAACGTTTCTGCGTCCGAAACTCCGGCGCAAAGGTTGTCGTTGAAGGAATCGGGAATAATGGCTGTGAATATATGACCGGCGGGGTGGCCGTTATTTTAGGCCGAACCGGTCGCAATTTCGCAGCTGGAATGTCTGGCGGGGTCGCCTATGTCTATGATTGGACACAGACCTTCGAACAAAACTGCAATCAAGAGCTGGTCGACCTGTACCACATTGGTGAAAATGGTGATGACCGCATCCTACTGGACTTGCTGAAAAAGCACTACAAGTACACCGGTTCAGAAATAGCCAAACATATTATTGATAACTGGCAAACCGAAAAACAAACGTTTATCAAAGTCTATCCGCGTGATTATCACCGAATGAAAGACCTAATTAATCAATTTACCAAGCCCGGCATTTCTCAAGAAAAAATCATTGAAAAGGCCTTTTACACGGCCACCGGTCAAGAATAGGGGGAAACAATATGGCAGATCCAAAAGGCTTTCTCAAATACGGCCGTAAAGACAATCCAATGCGTCCAATCATGCAGCGGATCAAAGATTTTGACGCAATGGAATTAGACTTGGATGATAGCGACCGAAGACAGCAGGCGGCACGGTGTATGAACTGTGGGATTCCTTTTTGTCACCACGGCGTTTTCTACGGTGGCGGCCGGGCAGTAGCCGGTTGTCCAAACGATAATCTAATCCCCGAGTGGAATGACTTGGTGTATCAAAGCCGCGATCAGCAAGCTTTCGAGCGATTAACCAAGACGAACTATCTACCGGACATGACCGGAAGAGTTTGTCCTGCACCGTGTGAAGCGGCCTGCGTCCAGGCGTTGAATGGCCCCGGCATCACCATTCGGAACAATGAGAAATTCATTATCGAGCAAGGATTCAAATACGGCTGGGTGGTCGACTCCGGCAAACCACTGCACCGGACCGGTAAAAAGATCGCCGTTATTGGTAGCGGCCCTGCCGGGATTTCAGTTGCCTGGCGACTGAATCAACTTGGCCATTCTGTCACAATTTTTGAACGTGACGATCGTTTTGGCGGCCTCCTCATGTATGGGATTCCAAATATGAAGCTTCCAAAAAACATCGTTGAACGCCGGATTGAAACCCTACGTCAAGTTGGCATCGAGCTGGTCGCAAATACTGAAGTCGGCAAGGATATTTCCGCGGATGAATTGCGCAGTCGGTTTGACCGAATTGTCATCTGCACCGGCGCACGGGAAGCCAGAAACCTTGATGTTGAAGGACGTGACCTCAAAGGGATTTACCAAGCTGTTGATTACCTGCGCCTGTCAACTCAAGCCGTCATGAATGATGGTGTCGCTGCAACCAACAGTCTAAAAGGAAAACACGTATTGGTTCTTGGTGGCGGCGATACGGGAAATGATTGTATCGGCACTGTCATTCGCCAGGGCTGCGCCGGAATTACCCAGTTGGAAATTAATCCGTCTCTTCCAAAGGAACGAACCGAAGCCAATCAGTGGCCAGAGTGGCCAATGGTTCAAAAAAATGGTTACGGCCAAAAAGAAGCCAGAGCGCTGTTTGGTGACATTACCAGTTACTCAAAAACAGCAACGGCCTTTTATGGCAAGAATGGCGTTGTCACTGAGGCACGAATTAGTCACGTCAAAAATCACCAACCGATTCCAGGTGATGAAACCACCGTCAAAGCCGACCTCGTCTTATTGGCCATGGGGTTCAAGGGTGCAGAACAGTGGTTATTTGATCAGTTCAATGTCACCAAGCGTAATAAGGATTATACGACCAATGACAGTCAGGTCTTTGTCGCAGGCGATTGCCGTCGCGGCCCCAGCTTAGTTATTTGGGGCATCCACGAAGGGCGAATGTGTGCGGAAAAAGTTGATGCCACGCTTAATGTGTAATGAATCGAACCAATTTTGATAGCAAGAGGGACTGAAAACCATCGAGTTTGTGGTTTTCAGTCCCTCTTTTATTGCAAGTGCTTATTTAATTCTGAGATCTTGGTCGACATCATAAACTTCGACGCAGTATCCACGATACCCGCAGTGTGGACAAGTTAATTTCCG
>NZ_JAXGWW010000161.1:0-4710 GCF_040773105.1 Lentilactobacillus sp. | reverse complement strand
GTCGACATTGAAAAATTTAATTTAACTAAAGAGGGCTATGAAGTATCCGTCGCTTATGACGGTGAAGAAGCCTTAAAACAAGTCAAAGACGTTGATCCGGATCTCATTATTTTGGATCTGATGCTGCCTAAAATTGATGGGCTTGAAGTCGCCCGTGAAGTTCGTAAGACAAAGGATACACCCATTATTATGGTGACGGCTAAGGACTCTGAATTAGATAAGGTTCTCGGCCTGGAACTCGGGGCGGATGACTATGTCACCAAGCCATTTTCAAATCGTGAATTAGTTGCCCGGGTTAAGGCGAACTTGCGCCGACAAGGAACCAATAGCAGCAATTCCAACGAGGAAGACGAAAATAAAGATATTAAAATCGGTGATTTGGTTATCCATCCGGAAGCCTACTCCGTTTCCAAACGTGGCGAAAATATTGAATTAACTCACCGTGAATTTGAGTTGCTTCATTATTTGGCGCAACACATCGGACAAGTGATGACTCGTGAGCATTTATTGCAAACAGTTTGGGGTTATGACTACTTTGGGGATGTTAGAACAGTTGATGTGACCGTTCGGCGGCTGCGTGAAAAAGTTGAAGACAGTCCAAGTCACCCAACCTGGCTGGTGACGCGTCGTGGTGTTGGCTATTATCTGCGCAACCCAGAAAGCGACCAAGCTTAATCAGTCATGAAATCAATTTGTATAAGGGGTATTAACTGGTTGTGAATAATCGAATTAAGTTTTACCAATCAATTAAATTTAAAATAGCGCTGGTTTTCGCCCTAATTCTGCTGGTGACGTTGGAAATTGTTGGTGCGGTGTTCGTGAGGCAACTGGAACACCAAAATTTAGCGACCTTTAAGAATCAAATTCAGCTACAGACGTATGTGACCAATTCTTTAACGACAGAGTTGTCGTTGTCGAATGAAACAAAAGCCAACAGCCGGATCAAGACGATCCTGAACGATTCCGACAGTAATAACAGTGCCCAAATACAGGTTATTGATAATAAAGGGACGATTCGTGGAACCAACCAAATTAACAACCAGGCGATTGTTGGCCAAAAGACAACCGACGATAATGTTAAAAATGCGATATATAACGGGAAGAAGTTTGAAAAGACCACCTTCGATTCGTCGACAGGTGCCCGTTACTATACCCTGATTTCGCCGTTAATTAAGAGTTCCAACAATAACAGTACGGTCGTCGGGGTCGTCTATACCCGGGCAAATCTGGATTCTGTGTATGACAGTATCAATAGCGTTACCCTGATTTATCTGTTTGCCGCTTCAATTGCGATTATCCTGGGACTCTTGATTTCAATCGTGATTTCGCGAGCGATTACCCGACCAATTGAAGAAATGAAAAAGCAAACGATTCGAATTGCCCGTGGCGACTATTCCGGCCAAGTTCACGTTTATGGAAACGATGAGCTGGGTCAATTGGCCAGTGCGGTCAATAACTTGTCAGTCAGAGTTGAGGAGTCCCATGAATCGACTGAGTCTGAAAGACGACGACTGGATTCGGTGCTGGCAAACATGACCGATGGTGTTTTAGCCACTGATCGGCGTGGAAACGTGATTATTATTAACGAGACTGCTGCCAGCTTCTTGGACCTCGATGAAAATCAGGCGATGGGAAAGTCAATCCTGGACGTTTTGGATATTCGAAAGGACTATAGCCTTCGGGACTTGCTTGAAAAGCCGGATGAGTTGATACTCGACTTCTCAAGTGAAGACCACAGCCTGGTCCTGCATGCCCATTTCTCACTTATTCAACGAGAATCCGGCTTTATTAGTGGACTGGTCTGTGTGCTCAGAGATATTACCGAGCAGCAACGAATCGATCAGGATCGAAAGCAATTTGTTTCCAACGTTTCTCATGAGTTGAGAACGCCTTTGACCAGTGTTCGTTCCTACATTGAGGCATTATCAGACGGGGCCTGGAAAGATCCCAAGCTGGCACCGAAGTTCTTGAAGGTCACCCAAGATGAAACGGATCGGATGATTCGGATGATTAACGACCTGTTAACCTTGTCACGGATGGATTCCGGAACTCAAAAGATGGAAGTTGAACTGGTCAATATCAATGAGCTGTTTAACTATGTCTTAAACCGTTTTGACATGATTCTCAAAAAAGAGGACCACCCGGAAAAGACTTATACCATCAAACGCTACTTCACCAAGCGTGATCTGTGGGTTGAACTGGATACCGACAGATTTACGCAAGTTTTGGATAATTTGATGAATAATGCGATTAAATACTCACCCGATGGTGGCGTGATTACTTGTCGCTTGTACGAAACTCGAAATAAAGTCATTTTAAGTGTCAGTGATCAAGGCTTGGGAATTCCAAGAAAGGACATTCCCCATATCTTTGATCGTTTCTACCGAGTTGACAAGGCCCGTTCTCGTCAGCAGGGTGGAAGTGGTTTGGGGTTGGCAATTTCTAAGGAGACTGTCGAAGCTTTGCATGGCCAAATTTGGGCCGAAAGTGTCGAGGGCAAGGGATCGACCTTCTATATTGCCCTGCCTTACGAACCGGTAGAAGAGGAGGACTTGTGGGATGAGGTTTAGTAAATACTTAATACCACTTGCACTCACCATTGCGGTGGTCGTCAGTCTAACGCTTTCAGTGGTATTGTGGACCAATCCGGCCAATTATCGGACCAATAAGCAGACGGCTCAAAGCCCAACGTCCCAGCAGATGGTTAAGCCCAGGGGCTATGTCTATTCACCGGTTCAAGCAATTCACACCAACGCTGACGGAAGCCAGGTTATTTTGGTCAACAAATTGGTCAATACGGTTACTGAAATTAAAAAGACAATGAAGAACTACAAGGATCCACATATTAAAACTTTAAGCAAAAATTCCAAGGTGGATTACTTTAGGATTGCCAATCAAACCGATTCGATTATGTTGAACTATTCGGACACTGTTTCAATGAAGATGGTCAATCATATCGTTCATAACCGATTTAAGAAACTGCCGAATTACAAGATTAATCGGATTGTTTTACCAACTAATAATTCGACTAAGCTTTATCTCTTGGCAGATAAGAATTTTACGGTTTATGAAATTGACATCAAAAAGCATAGTCTCAAGTCGCTGAATAACGTCCTCAAGATGGATATGCGAACGCAGCCGGCAAGCTTTAAATTACTTAACAACCAACCGACCGTTTATGTGACGACCGCGGTTCAAATGCAGCCTTACAAGTATTTGATTGATCGTCAGTCAGATGATTATTACGTTAGTCGATTACTCAATAGTGCCGATTCCCAGAATATTAATGTCAAACGCCGTAAGAAGACAACGATCTACGGAGACCAAAGTTCACTTCAGTTAATTTT
This sequence comes from Lentilactobacillus sp., assembly GCF_040773105.1. Classification (NCBI taxonomy): domain Bacteria; kingdom Bacillati; phylum Bacillota; class Bacilli; order Lactobacillales; family Lactobacillaceae; genus Lentilactobacillus; species Lentilactobacillus sp. Next base: position 1,363 of record NZ_JAXGWW010000161.1, on the reverse strand, counting down.
TAACTCGAGTAACCGAATGGCTGAATTTTCTGATTTTCGGCCTAACCATAACCTGCGTAATTTAACCTCAACTTTGAATGATTCCTACAAGAACCTCATCAAATTAGGGGTTCCAATGGATAACGTCCGCTTCTTTAGTTACGATCAGAAGACCCGTTCGGTCATGTATCGAACCTATGTAGAAGGATTTCCAATTTTTCGATCGGATGGATTTGGGACAGTTTCAACCCGGACACTCAATTCAAGTGCCCAACGAAGTGAATTTTCTCTGGATAATCCCGAAGTTCCATTACCAAGTAATAAGGGCTACACCTCACTTCCTTCGACTGAAACAATGCTGAAGCGGCTTGAAAATCGAGGGTATAACGTTAAAAAAATCAGTAAGACCCGAATTGGCTACACTTGGACAAAGGATAAAACCTCACCGCTTCTGATTGATCTGACGCCTGATTGGTACGTGTACTATAACAACCGTTGGCTTAGCTACACATCACTCATGAATCAATACTAGAAAGGAGGGAGCCTGGTGAACTTTAGACGAATTGAAATCATCTTTTTGGTGACTTTCATCGCAATTGATATTTTCTTATTTGGGATGTTCAAGAAAAATATGAACATGCAAGCCGATAACGTTTCTCAGGGCGATTCGGATTCGGTCATTGTCAAAGAAATGCGTAATGACCAGATTAAAGTTGGTAATCTGTCCAAGAAAAATGCCTATGCTTTCTATATTTCAGGTGAGCAAAGCAACGTTTTGCGTAATCAAATGGGCCAATTAACCAACCAGACCCCCCAATATGTTGGTCATGAGCTGGAAAGTGAACTTAAGCAGCCGATTAATGTTGATCAAAATAATCCGCAAAAAACCATTAACAAGCTCTTAACTGATTCAACGTTTGTCCTGTTTGGTGACCAGTACGTTTACAGTAAAGACCTGTCCACCAGTCGCAATATCGTTTACAATCAAAAGGCGATGGGCAGCTCCATTTATTCGTCGGAGGCCCAGATTCGGTTTACGCTGAATTCCGATCACCAAATTGTGAGTTATACCCAGTCGTATCTGGAGGGAATTAAGAGCCTCAGAGAAAAATCTGAAACCATTTCAGAAACGCGTGCATTAATTTGGTTGTATCAGTATAATGAAATACCAAATAACACCACGGTTGCCTGGACAAATTTGGGATATACCAAGCTCTTGTCGATTGACGGAGACCGGGTATTTATTCCAACCTGGATCATTGCCATTCGACCGCAGAACTCCACTCAGATTCAACTGAAGCGGATCAATGCCTTTACAGGTGGTATTATCAAGGAAACCGATGAAAATTTGAAGAATAGTCAGTCGTCAATGGATTAAAGTTGG
>NZ_JAXGWW010000160.1:0-4727 GCF_040773105.1 Lentilactobacillus sp. | reverse complement strand
TTCATACTTATCTTGTAATTCCTTGTACTTCTTGTCAATGTCACTTTCAGGAACAGCATTAACTGATTCTACCAAGTCGCCAAGTGCGTAGTAGTCAACAGTCCAGCCAAATTGGATTTGAGCTTCAACTTTGTCACCTTCAGTAACCGCAACATTACGCATGTTATCGCCGAAACGAGCAACTTTGATCTTGAAGCTTTCGTCATAAGCAACTGCAACATCTTCCCAGTCAGCAATTTCGTCTTGGACTTCTGGATCACCCCAGTAGCCGTAAACAATCTTGTTGTGCTTTTGAAGACGCACATTGATAAAGCCGTATTCACGGTCACCATGAGCACTTTGGTTAAGGTTCATGTAGTCGAAGTCAATGGTGTCATATGGAATGTGATCCAAGTACTGAGTTGCCAAGTGAAGTAATGGCTTTTGAAGTAACTTAGTTCCACGGATCCAGTTCTTAGCAGGTGAGAATGTGTGCATCCAAGTGATAATACCAGCAACTTTATCATTGTAGTTAACATCTTTCATTAACTGAGTGATGCTATCTGCAGTGGTTGCAACCATCTTGAATACGATTGGGTAAGGTAATTTGCCTGAAGCATTTAACTTATCAACCATATCCTTGGCGTCTTTTTCAACGGATTTTAATTGTTCTTCTCCGTAAAGATGTTGACTACCAGTAACAAACCAAAATTCATAATCAGGTACTTGTAACATAATTTTCTCTCCTCTTGATGATTTATTAGTTTTTAGACGATTCGCCTAAAAGTGGTTAACTATTTTGAGGCATCTGCTGTAATATCTTCTCCGGCAGCCTTGTGAAGATCAAGTTCAATCTCTTCAAGTGACTTACCACGAGTTTCAAGGAACTTGCTGTGGCATACCCAAATGGCAATTCCACAGATGACAGCGTAGAACAGGAACGCGTTGTCCAAGCCCCATGAGCTCAACATCATTGGGAAGGTCAATGAAACGACCATATCAGCTAACCAGTTGGTTGCTGAACAAAGTGATGTTCCCAACCCACGAATGTTCAATGGGAAGACTTCACCAATCAGAACCCAGGTAACTGGAGCCCAAGTAGTTGCATAGAAGGCGATATAAACAGTCAGTGCCAGTGCACTTACGATAGCGGCAGTATGAGATCCGTTATCGAACTTAAGAACGGTGTACATAACGACCAATGAAAGGCCCATTCCTGCGGCACCAAACTCAAGCATCTTTTTCCGGTCAACTTTATCCATCAGTAACATTGCAACAACGGTAACAATAACGTTAACAACACCAATTCCGATATGGGCAAGTAATGCGGCGATAACTCCCCAACCAACATCAGTAAAGATTGTTGGTGCATAGAAGATAACACTGTTACTACCAATAACTTGCTGGAAGATGGCAACGCCAAGTCCAGTAATCAATGCTGGACGAACGCCTTTACCGAATAATTCTTTCCAGCCGCCAACTGGTGCTTTGGCAGTTTCTTCAATTTCACCAAGTGCAAGGTCAACAGCCTTAGCATCATGTTTGTTGGTGTCCATCAAAACTTCGCGGGCTTCTTCAGTATGACCAATCTTAACAAGGAATCGAGGACTTTCTGGAAGAAAAAGTGCTCCAATGAAAAGAATGAAAGCTGGTAAAGCAGCGAAACCTAACATCCAACGCCAGCCAGTATACATGTGAGCAAATGAGTAGTTCAAGATGTATGCCAACAAGATACCAATCATGATCATCAACTGGAACATTGTTGCAACCGCACCATGCATACTCTTTGGTGCAAGTTCGTGAAGATAAGCAGGAATCAATGCCGATGTAATACCAACACCAATACCTAAGACAACACGCGTTCCAACCAAAATTTCAAAGTTTGGCGCAAATCCTGATGTAATCGCACCGATGAAGAAGATTACTGAAGCCCAAATCAATAACTTACGACGTCCGTAAGTATCCAAAAACTTACTAGTTGCCAAGGCACCAATGATGGCACCAATTAAAACTGAACTAACAACCCAACCTTGTTCCCATGGTCCTAAGTGAAGCTGCTTTTCAATAAACAGAATTGCACCAGAAACTGACGCAATATCGTAACCAAAGAGCAAACCACCTAAGGCTCCAAATGTATAGATAAAGCCATTATTTGTGACCTTTTTCAAAACGAGCACCCCATTCGTAATTTTATATTCCAAAATGTATTGCAAAAACTTTGTGCGCACTGCAAACGGTTTCTGACATCGCTTACAAAAAGAGTATAAAATATTTATACGCATAAATCAAGATATATTTTATTTGTTAGCATAAAATTTTTGCGAAAAATAAAACACGGATGGGAAATCCGCGGTGTATCACCCCCTTTCAAGTGAAGTGAATAGACACAATTATTTTTTAACCAACGACTAAATCGGCTTAGTTGAAGCTCGTATAATTAATTTTGAATCTAAAATCTTGGAACTGCCATCTTTTCCATCCAACATATCCAGGAGAAGTTGGGCAGCCGTGTGTCCCATTTCGCGCTTAGGATGGATCATTGTTGTTAAAGTAGGATCGATATATTTGGAAATTTGGTAATCATCAAAGCCGGCAACTGATATTTGATCAGGAACCGAAATGCCCTCTTTACTCAGCATACCAATGACCTCAATGGCTAATTGATCGTTATAGCAGACAATCGCGGTTGGCAAAGCGTTCATTTCAACTCTAACCCGGTTTTTGATCTTTTCCAAAACGTCATTGATGTTATCACTTGAACGGTACATCATAATGTCCCCGGAAGTTGAAACGTTTGGGTGTGTCTGGTAAGACTTGATAAATCCGTCCATTCGGTGAACTCCTTGAAGGTCGTCCACTTGAAAGACACCCAGTATCCGTTCATGACCATGATCCAATAAATAGTCAACCAGCGTTTTTTCTGCTTCAGTGTCATTGGTCTCAACGTAAGGAAAATCCAACTGGGGATAATGCGCGTTGAGGAAGACGGCGGGCTTGCCAGAATCGACGATCATCTGATAAACATCCAAATTTGGGTTGTCCAATGTACTTCGAGTTGGTTCAATAATAAAACCAACCACATCATTGTCCAACATGTTCAATAAATTGTGCCGTTCTTTTACATACTCATCGTGGGTGTTGCCAATTAAAATTGACAAGCCCTCATCGGAAATCACTTGATCGATTCCACTAATAATGCTTGGAAAAATATAATTTGCAATATGTGTGGTCACAACCCCCACGTTTTGGTTGGAACGATCCGAAGAAGCCTTATTGTTAATCCAATCATTGACGTACATACCACCGCCCTGAACCCGATAGATATATCCCTCATGTTCCAGATCGCCCACAGCTCGCCGAACCGTATATCGGCTGACTTTATAAATCGCCATCAATTCGGACTCGGTAGGGATTTTTTCGTTGATTTTGTATTTCCCATTAATAATATTTGATTTGATGTTTTTCTTAACTCTAACGTACTTTGGTTCCATGATTCGTCCCCCCACGTTCAAATTGTCGGTAATCAGGCTATGTGAGCATTAGTAAACCAAATGTCACGAAAACACAGACAATGGCCCAGATGCCAAAGTGGTGATTGCGTTTGGTTTGGTCTTTTCTGGCAAACTCGTACATCGCCATAAAAATAAAGGCAATAATCAATAAATCGGTAATTCCTGATAAAACGTACAGCATTGTCGTCATAATGAACCCTCTTGTCTTTCGTCAAAATACTCTAGTAATAATAATAGCATACTTTGAGGTAAATTTATATAGAATTATACGGATAAATTAAAAAATTGGTATTGCATCACCGTACAAAAAGATATTATAATACATATAAAAGCGGTTTCACAGCCGTAATTTATTTTTCCTAAGGAGACCATATACATGAATACCAAAAAAGAACTGTTTGATGAATTAGACGGGCAACAGATCGAGAAGTTCACGATTACCAACGATCACAACGTTTCAGTTTCCGCAATTACCTTTGGTGCAACGCTGGAAGAATTTAACGTGCCGGGTCCTGATGGCAAGCCAACTAACATTTTAGTTAGCGTTCCAACCAGTGAAGAGTTAATGAAGAACCAGTATTTCTGCCAAGCCATTGGTAGAACTGCCGGTCGAATTTCAAAGGGCACTTTCAAGCTCAACAATAAAGAATATCATGTTGACCAAAACGAAGGAACGACGACATTGCACGGTGGCCCTCACGGATTCAACACCCAGATCTGGGACGGTTCATTTGACGATGACACAATTGTCTTCACTAAACACATCAATTCTTCGGATGATTCATTCCCTGGTAACATCGACGTTAAGATTACCTTCTCACTCAACAATGACAATGAGTTGACCGCTACTTATAGCGCCAAGAGCGACGCTGATACACTGTTTAACCCGACACAACACCTGTACTTCAACTTAAGCGAAGGCGAGGGCATTAACGGTCACTTACTTCAAATTAATGCGGACAAATATCTTGAACTAAATAAAGATAAAACACCAACTGGAAAGAAAGTACCCGTTGACGACACACCTTATGACTTCCGTAATGGTCAAAACCTCAAAGTCGGTATCGCCGACATGAAGGCTGAAGTTGGCCACAGTTACGACGAGGTCTTTGAAATCAACGATCATCAAGACGATGAACCAATCGCTAAATTATCAGATCCTGAAACCGGTCGTAGTGTTTCAATCAGTTCAAAGCGTAACGCATTGGTTGTCTTTACCCCTGATGATTTGTCAGG
>NZ_JAXGWW010000159.1:0-4731 GCF_040773105.1 Lentilactobacillus sp. | reverse complement strand
CGAAGCAACGCCGGTTCATCGGGTAACCGACCAAACCGGTCAGATGTATCTGGCAAACTCACTGAACGAATTTGTACCCACCAGTGGTGTTTTGGATATGGCTAAGGCGCTTACCGCTTACCAGATTCCGTATCGAACCCGAATGTTGAGTGGCAGTCGCCACGCCAAGGGCTATTTGGACGACGTTTGGGATGATGTGATTCGGTTCTTTGCGGATACCCTCGATTGAGTTACACTAATATTAGACATTAAGTGGCCGGATAACTTCCGGTCATTTTCATACATAAGGAAACGGGGTTACAGCAATGGTTAAAAATCGATTGTCTTGGGCAAAAAAATTTCTTTTGGCGGCACTATTTATTATCTTGTTAATGGGTGTGGACTTTTCTGTTCAGGGGGCGAGTCCACTTCTTCGGGGGATTGCCAGAATTATCTATGCCGTTGTGGTTGCCGGGATTGTCTACTATGTATTGGGAACCACTAAGATTTTCACAAATAAGATCCAGTTAAATACGTTCGCTAAAGTCTGGGGCTTTATCTTTGGAATCTGTTTGGGTGGGTTATTCATTGTTATCAGCGTCCTGGCTCATTCGGCGTTGATGATTCATTCACAGACGCTGATCGCGGATACGTTGATGGCATTTTCAGCGGGGGTGTTTGAAGAATTTCTCTGCCGTGGCTTGTTATTATCTGCGTTCGTAGACGCTTTTAAAAAACAACCATACAAATTTACCGAAGCTGCTTTGGCTTCTGGAATATTCTTTGGGCTCTTTCACTTCATGAATTTGATTTCAGGGCAGGGCCTTCAGCAGACATTGCAGCAGGCGACCTATGCATTTGTCATTGGTGCGATTTTTGCGGCGATTCGGCTGACGACAAATTCGTTAACGTGGGTTGTTTTAATTCATGCATTGATTGATTGGCAGCCAGGTATTTCCGTGGATCATGCAGTTAATACGATCACATCATGGCCGATCTTTCTAGCGGTTTGGGGTGTCTTGCTGGCGGTGGCGGTTGTATTTTTGGTTGGGTTTGATAGGAGTGCTGTAAAAACAATTTAAGATGAATTTACAAAAGTAAGAGAACCAACCAGTGACATTTAATTGTCGGTGGTTGGTTCTCTTGCTTTGTATTTATAACGTGTTCTTTTTTATCTAGTGGAAAACGTGCTCCGACGACCCTGACCCCTAACGTGTAAAACAAAAGTCTCAACAACGAACAAAGACCGTTCGTTATTGAGACTTTTATTTTACACACCGGGGTCAACCCGGGTCTCGTCTCTAGTTTGATGTAAATGTTAGTTTCAGATGTCCTTTGATCTAGTGGAAACGTGCTCTGACGCAACTGACACTGCGATCTAAGACACTTTGATTCAAATCCAAGCCCGGGATTTCAATCAAAGCGCACTTAGCTCTCCGTGTCAAAACGTTGCTTCTCGCACTCTATTTCCTTACCAATACCCCAGCACCTTTGTCAGCTTTGCCCTGTTAATATCTCTTGTTGACAGTTGGTTCTGGAACTCCGCAAAATCGTTGTTGACGACCTTTAAATTATCCCACGAATACTTGGCATCGCCGCTCTTTGTTCCTGAATCGGCAGCCATGATATCGTTTGAATACGGGGTGTGATCCAATCCCAAACTATGGCCTAATTCATGGGTCAAGACTGATTTCCAGTAAGTTGCGTACAGCGACTGGTATTCTGCGCTTGTCGGTTGCTGGCTGGCCGTCGGCAGTGGTGTTCCTGTTTCTGCCTTATAGACGGCCGGCAGGTACTGCGTATTGTCAAAGAAGTTATAGTTAATGTAAAGTCGGTTGGTAATGTAATAACCATCCCAGCTGCCTTCGCCGGTACCAGCATTCTTAAAGCCAACCGTAATCGTATGATTTGCCTTCGTTCCCAGCTTAAAAGCCTTCACTTTCAGCGCCTTGTTCCAATTCTGCATTGCAGCGTAGGTATAGCTCTCTAAGGCCTTGTTGGCAACGTAAACTTTTGCAGTGTGATTTTTAAACGTTCCGGGTTGGCTCATCGGCTGGACATTATACCAACGGTCGAAGACTTGCCAATACTTGTCATAAACTGAAGCGGGAAATTTGCGAACACTTGCAGTCGGGTTTAAATCCGGTGTACTTCGAATGGCCTTGGCAACTGTTTTGCCAGCGACCTTCTTGGTTGATTTTGCATAGGTAATCGGACTAGCTGGTGTCGAGACGGCCAGCGGCATTGCCAAAGCAACGGTGACACTGGCTAACGCAGTAATCATGAAACTTCTTTTTTTCATAAGGGTCCTCCAGTAGAACTGAATAAAAAACATTTCGTTTGAATAATAGCATTCAGGCAATCATCGTTCAAGCAAACTAGCTTGGAATATAAGGGAATTAATGAAGCCTTATGATTTATGAAGCATTAAAACCATGTTATACCAAACTTCATGAGCGTGGCTGGAATCAGATACGCCTTCGTTCCTGTAGCCATTCCGCTCGTAAAAGCCAATCAGATCTTTTAAACAAGTAAGGGTGATTGCCTGCCGGTTTTGAGCGGTCGCAACCCGTTTGAGTTCCTCCAGGAGCTGGCTGGCAATTCCGTGACCACGAAAATCCGGGTGTACGACCAAGCTCAACACGGTTTGGTAGGCTGCCGTTGGATCATTTGGCTGAGCATGTTCAAAAAGGTCATCGTCAATATAGCGTTGAGGAGAAGCCGGGCCTACAATGTAGCCGACTACTTGGTGGTCGGCTTTAGCAACGATAAATGTGTCTGGATATTCTTTAATCCGTTGGGCCATTGCCGTTTCAGTGGCAGCTTCAGCAGGAGAAAAACCACTTGTTTCAATCGCCATGATTTCTGGCAGTTCATTTAATGCTGCGGATTGGTAGTCTAAATTCATCAGCTGTCCTCCAAATATGTGTGGTATTATTTTCTTGTGTGCAATTTTAGAGATTGAATAAACTCATCATATCACGAAAGGAGACTAGTCAAAAATGAGTCAAACCAATCAAGTTCACAATAAGCGCTGGGTCATTATGACCGCGGTATTTATTGCGACTTTTATGACGTCAGTTGAAGTGACGATTGTCACAACGGCCCTGCCGTCTATCATCAGTGAACTCCATGGCTTAGCTTACCAAAGCTGGATTATGAGTGCCTACCTGTTGACAACGGCCATCACCACGCCAATATACGGCAAAATGGCGGATACGTTAGGGCGGCGGAATATATTTCTCTGGGGTGTGATTGTTTTCTCGCTGGGGTCATTGTTAAGCGGTTTGTCACCATCAATTTTCTTTCTGATTTTAGCCAGATCCGTTCAAGGGATCGGCGCTGGCGCCGTGATGCCGTTGACATTTACGATCATCGCCGATATTTTCAGCTTTAAGGAGCGGGCAAACGTCTTGGCGTTAAATAACACCGCCTGGGGATTGTCGGCGTTGGTTGGGCCACTTATTGGCGGCTTTTTGGTTGATCAGCTCTCGTGGCACTGGGTCTTTTTCGTTAATGTGCCATTGGGAATCATTGTCGCAGTTTTAATTTGGCTGGGTTATCACGAAACGGTTGAATTAAACAGCAAACTTGTCATCGATTGGTTGGGGATTCTTTGGTTAGCAGTCTTATTGATTAGCCTGCTACTTGGGATTCAAGCGCTGGATACGATGCCGGTCTTCGGAACAATGCTTTTGGTTGTCGCAGCGGTTGCCGGTTGGCTTTTAATCAAGCAGGAGCATCGTTTCTCTGATCCCTTAATTTCTCCGACGATGTTTAAATCAAAAACGTTTACGATTCAGATACTAACCGCGACAATTTTAAGTGGTGTGTTGATCGGTTATCAAATGTATTTTCCAATTTGGCTTCAATCGCTTTATCGGGTGTCGGCAACCACTGCCGGGCTGGTGGTTACGTCTAGTTCGATTATGTGGCTGATCGCATCGTTTTTTGTGGGTAAATTAATTGCCAAGTTTGTTCCCAAGCAAATTGCAATTGCCCTAATTAGCTTAATGCTCGTGAGTTATGTGTCACTGATCTTTGCTGGACCGACATTTCCGGTGTGGGCGTTTTATGTGATTGCAATGATCAATGGAATGGGCATGGGAATCGTCGTCAGCATGAACACGATTCTGAGCCAGCATTTGGTTCCAAACGAAATGGTTGGGTCGGCGACATCGGTGTTAACGTTGGGCCGGTCCTTGGGCCAAACTGTGATGGCAGGCGCGTACGGTGCCATTTTGAATTTGGTGATCAGACTTCAACTACACGGGAATGTAACCTTCTCACAGGTAAATAGTGTGATCAGTTCGAAGGGGGCCAAGGTTGCGGTCAATCAGGCGCTAATCGACCCAATCATCCTCACAGCGCTTCATATGGTGTTTGTGGGCGTGGTCACGATGCTGGCCGTGGTGCTGTTGATAAATGTGCTGGATCCGAATCGAAGGGTTATAAAATAACAGAGTGCGACTCAAACCGTTTAGACTCCGAGCATTAATATGATAACCAACTTTGGCGCTGTTTTTGCGCCGAAGTTGGTTATCGGATTAAGCGGAGGAGTCTGGTTTGAGGAACACGTTTCCACTAGGTAAAAATAAACGCTCAAAATGACCATCCACATCAAAGCAGAGTGCGGAGCGAACCGGGTAACTACTAGGCATTTCATGGCCGTCGGAGCATTAATTTGATAACTGGTTTTGACGCTGAACTCGCGTCGAAACCAGTTATCGGATTAAGCGGAGGAAGTTGGTT
>NZ_JAXGWW010000158.1:0-4767 GCF_040773105.1 Lentilactobacillus sp. | reverse complement strand
TCTCACAAAACGGTGAAAAGCTGCAAAAGAGCGTTTTGACAATTGCTGAAGGCTGGGAGAAAAATGGACTGGTTCCCTCAGAATTTGTTGATTATCTAAAAGACGACAAGTCGGTCAGTTTCCCACTTTCAATGATTGACCGAATCACACCAAATCCTTCCGAAGCAGTTTCTGACAAATTAAAGGCAGATGGCTTTGAAGACTACCAGATTTACCACACACCAGGGCATACCAATATTGCTGCCTTCACTAACACTGAAGAAGTTCACTATTTGGTTATCGAAGACGATTTTCCAAATGGTCGACCAGCCTTGGATCAAGCAGACGGCGTTATCTTAACGGACCGCGACACGGTTAACGATGCCGATGAGATGAAAGTGACGACTTGCCTGAACCCATTGCATACCGCATTGGCCGTTAACGGCAGCCTGCTTGGTTTTAATTCAATTGCCACGGAAGTTAGTGACAAGGACATGCTTAACCTCATCAAGCAAATTGGTTACGTAGAAGGCTTACCGGTAGTGACCGATCCGAAGGTGATCAACCCTAAGACATTTATCGATCAGTTAGTTAACAAACGCTTACCGAACCCATATATTCCAGATATGCCGCAACGAATTGCTGCCGACACCTCTCAGAAGTTATCCGTTCGTTATGGAGTGACGATCCAACATTACATCGATGATCCTAAACGCGACCCTAAAGATTTACATTTCATTCCACTTGTTCTCGCAACTTGGTGCCGTTATTTGATGGCAATTGACGACCAGGGCAAGCCATTTGAACCAAGTCGTGATCCGCTATTATCTGAACTTCAACCAAAAGTTGCCGACATTAAACTTGGCGAAAAGACTGACGTTCACGCCCATTTGAAGGACATCTTATCCAACAAGAAGATCTTCGGTCATGATTTGTATGAAATTGGTTTGGGAGACGTTGTGGAAGGTTACTTCGCATCACAAATTGCAGGCGTTGGCGCTGTTCGAAAGACGCTGGAAGATACGCTTGCAAAATATGCCAAAGAAATTTAAATAAGGAGCGCAAAACATGTCATTATTGGATGATGATTTCTTATTAACAACTCCAATGGCCAAAAAGTTATTCCATGATCACGCTGAAAAAATGCCGATCATTGATTTTCATTGCCACTTGGATCCTAAAGAAATTTATGAAAACAAGAATTATAAAAATATTTCCAGAATTTGGATTAACGAAGGCAGCTTTGGTGACCACTATAAGTGGCGGCTGATGCGTGCCAATGGTGTTCCCGAGGAATTGATTACCGGTGACGGTGACGATTACCAAAAGTTCCTTGCCTGGGCCGGTACCATTGAAAAGGCACTTGGCAATCCGTTGTTTGAGTGGACCCACCTTGAACTTCGCCGATTCTTTGGAATTAATGATGTTTTCAATACCAAGACAGCCCCGGCAATTTGGGAAAAGGCCAACCAGCTTTTGGCGACTGAAGACTTTAAACCACGGAACTTGATTAAGCGGTCAAACGTTCAAGTTGTCTGCACGACTGACGATCCGGCCTCGGATTTGAAGTACCACAAGCTTCTGAAAGAAGACGAAGCTGAAAATGGCTTCAAGGTTTTACCTGCAATGCGTCCAGACAAGACGTTTAACTTAACTGCCGACGGCTATGGTGACTATCTCGATCAATTGGCCGCAGTTTCCGGTAAGAAGATTACATCGTTTAAGAGCTTGGTTGGCGCGCTTCGTCAACGCTTCGAGTACTTTGAAAGTTTGGGCGGTCACTTGTCAGATCACGGGTTGAACTTCTTTCACTTTGTTAAAGCTTCAGATGATGAACTAAACGACATTATCGATAAGGCTCGCCACAATAAGAAGCTCACCAAGACTGAAGTTGACCAGTATCAAACAATGTTAGTGGAAGCCTTGATGCACTTGAACAAAGAATTTAACTGGACGATGCAGTTCCATATGAACGTTATTCGAAATGCCAACAAGCCAATGTTCAAGAGCTTTGGTGCCGATGGCGGCTTTGACTCAATGGGAACCCAACCTGATTTGGCTCAGGAATTCATGAAGTTGTTAATGGATGCTCAGGAACAAAATGAAATTCCTAAGATGATTATCTACTCATTGAATCCAAATGACTGGATGCAATTGGCAACTGGAATGGGTGATTTCCAACAAGATGGGGTCCAAAAGCTTCAGTTAGGTGCTGCTTGGTGGTTCAATGATACGTTTGACGGCATGAAACGTCAGTTGACAATGATGGCTGAACAAAGCTTGTTACCAAACTTTGTCGGCATGTTGACTGATTCTCGCAGTTTCTTATCATACCCACGACACGAATACTTCAGAAGAGTCCTTTGCAACGTTATTGGCGAATGGGCTGAACGCGGTCAGGCACCTGACGATGAAGATTATCTTGGAAAGATTGTTGAAGATATTTCGTATAACAATGCGCATGATCAGTTCCACTTCTTTGATAAGGACTAACTGACATATTAGGAGTACGGGTAGATGCAAACAATAAAGAGCAGTTGTTTTACTGCAGAAATTGATGAACACGGGGCACAATTAACCCATCTGTATCACAATGAAGACCATTTTGACTATATTTGGAACAACCCGCTTTGGGAAAAGCATGCGCCAATTCTATTTCCAGCGATTGGCCGTTCCAACAATGATGCTTATCTGATTAACGGTCAACAATACGAAATGCCACAGCACGGCTTTGCTGGGGATCAAACCTTTGAAGTGATCGAGCATAAAAACGACCAAGTTGCTTTACTACTCAGGTCAAATGAGGTAACCAAACAATATTATCCATTTAACTTTGAGTTTACGGTGACCTTTAAGGTAACAGATGATGGTCTTCAAGTCGCATTCAACGTTGATAACAAAAGCAATGGCGATCTTTCTTACTCGCTTGGATTTCATCCGGCATTCAATGTGCCGATCAATGGCGAAGGGTCGTTCAATGATTATCGCTTGGATTTGGCACCGGCATCCGACTCACTGGATACCTATGAAATCGTCAAAAAGCCGAACCCATATCGTTCGGGGAAGGGCACCAAGCTGGTGAATTATCAAAATGGGATTGTTGACCTTGATCACAACATGTTTGACAAGGGCTTGGTCATTATTAAAAATACCGGAATCAAGACAGTTAAGCTCTATTCGGACGATACCAAGCACGCTGTTATGCTCGATGTGTCTGATTTTGACCACGTGACCCTTTGGACGAAGGAGGGGGCCAACGCACCGTTCCTATGTATTGAGCCCTTCAATGGGTTGCCGGATGTCTATGGCGACTTAGTGGAATTAGGTCAAAAAGAGGGTAACCATCACCTGAACGCAGGCGAGGCTAAGACGTATCAATGCAACATCAACCTTCATTAAAAAGGTTGACAGAAAGTACGTGTAAAACTAGTATATCAGTAGACGATTAGTCTATGATTAATAATATATAAGGAGAATTTACAATGGAATACAATATTGCAGTCGTTAATTCAAACAGTTTTGGACAGGTTTTTACCGAGCATTGGAAAGAACTGGAAGGAATTGGAAACGTTAAGCGCTTCATGCTGCCGACCGACATCGATGGCAAGTCATTAGCTGAAAAGCTTCACGGTTTTAACGTCATTATTGCCAGTGTGACCCCATTCTTCAATCAGGATTTCTTTGATAACAAGGATGAGCTTTTGTTAATTTCACGTCATGGCATCGGCTTTAACAATGTTGATTTACACGCTGCCAAGAAGCACGGCACTCAAGTTGCAATCGTGCCACAAAAGGTTGAACGGAACTCCGTTGCTGAAAATGAATTTGCCAACTTGATGGCCTTGGTTCGCCAAGTTGTTCCTTCATCAGAACGTGAACGTGCCGGCCGTTACGAGGACCGTGCCCAATTCATGGGAAATGAATTCAGTGGCAAGACCTTTGGTGTGATCGGCTGTGGAAACATTGGTAGCCGAGTTGCTGAATTGTTCAGTGTTTTTGGCGGTCCGGTTTTAGTTAATGATCCACATCCTGCCACTGAACCTGAATGGTTTACTAACAACAATGTTGAACGAGTTGATTTGGAAACGTTACTCAAGCGGTGTGACTACATTTCTTTGAATGCATCACTCGATGACACGAGTTTTCATTTGATTAACTCAAAGACCATTAAGAACCTCAAGAAGGGTGCCTACATGTGTAACAACGGCCGTGGTGCTTTGGTTGAAGAAGAAGCCATTAGTGCTGCGATTGCCTCAGGTCAACTTTCCGGCTACGCTGCCGATGCAATGGAAGTGGAACCGGTTAAAGCTGACCACCCATTCTTAAAAAACGATCGCATCTTGGTTACCCCTCATACTTCTGCCTACACTTACGAATGTCTTCACGGCATGGGCGAAAAATGTGTCAGTGACGTTAAGGCAATTGTTGCCGGCAAACGTCCAGTTCGTGAATTGACACACGCATTAGACGACTAACGGCCAACTCGGCTCAAAGTCGCAGTGCACGTTAACGTAACATTGAAGCTGAAACGGAGATTATTATGGACTATATTATTGGAATTGACGTTGGGACCACAAGTACCAAGGCGTTAATTTATGATACCGACGGAAATATATATGGTAAGGCCAACAAGGGTTATCCACTATATCAAGATACACCTGATATGGCCGAGGAAGACCCGGACGAAATCTTTAATGCCACGGTGTCGGCAATGCAGGAAGTGGTTGCCAAAGCCAACATTTCCGATGGTAAAGTGATCGCAATTTCTTGGTCTGCCCAACAACATAG
>NZ_JAXGWW010000157.1:0-4780 GCF_040773105.1 Lentilactobacillus sp. | reverse complement strand
GAATCATTGGTTGCGACAAATGATTTGAGTGAGGCAATTGATGGTGTTGATTATATTTTGTTTGTTGTGCCAACCCAGGTTACCCGATCCGTTGCCAAACAGGTTGCAAAAATTTTGGCCGATCGAAACCAAACGGTTAATCTTATCCATGCTTCAAAAGGAATTGAAGAGAAGACTTATTTACGGCTCTCTCAAGTGTTGGCTGAAGAAATTGCCCCAAGTAATCGTCACTCGATCTCGGTCCTTTCCGGGCCAAGTCAGGCTGAGGATGTCGTTACCCATGACATTACTTTGGTAACGGTGGCCAGCGACAATCCTAAGGCTGCCAAAGAAATTCAAGGGTTGTTCATGAATAACTATTTCCGGGTCTATACCAGTGATGACGTCATCGGTGTTGAAACCGGAGCAGCACTCAAAAACATTATCGCCCTTGGTGCCGGTGCTTTATATGGGTTGGGATACAAGGACAACGCCAAAGCGGCTTTGATGACTCGTGGACTGGCCGAAATTTCGCGGTTGGGAATGTCATTTGGGGCCAATCCGCTCACGTTTATCGGGCTGTCGGGTGTCGGAGATATTATTGTAACCGCCACCAGCACCAACTCCCGTAACTGGCGTGCCGGAAACGAACTTGGGAAGGGCCACTCACTTGACGAAGTTATTAAGAACATGGGAATGGTCATTGAAGGTATCGCAACCACCCGTGCAGCTTATGAGTTGTCCAAAAAGCGTGGGGTCGATATGCCGATTACCAGTGCCATTTATCATGTTTTATATGATGGTGCCGACATCAAGGAAACCATCAACCAATTGATGACCCGTGAAGGCCGTTCTGAAATTGAATAGTCCCTTAAGAGATACTACAGAGAAGGTGCAAATAGATATGACAAAGAAAGTTACTAAAGCGGTCATTCCGGCCGCTGGACTGGGAACCCGGTTCTTACCTGAAACTAAAGCACTTCCTAAAGAGATGCTGCCGATTGTGGACACCCCGACAATTCAATTTATTGTTGAGGAGGCCAAACAGTCGGGAATTCGAGATATTGTGATTGTGATCGGCAAAGGCAAACGGTCAATTGAAGATCACTTCGATTCCAATCCGGAACTTGAAATGAACCTGGAAGAGCGCCATAAAAACGATATTTTGGAAACGATTCGTAAAACCAACGATATGAACATCTACTTCATCCGACAATCACATCCACGAGGACTGGGGGATGCCATTTATACCGCCCGCAGCTTCATCAGTAATGAACCCTTCGTTGTGATGCTGGGAGATGATGTGATGCAGGATAAAGTGCCGCTGACCAAACAATTGATGAACAGTTACCAACAAACCGGCGCTTCTACCTTAGCCGTCAAGAAAGTCGCCCATAAGGATATTTCCAAGTATGGTGTGATTGATCCATCCGAAGAAGTTCGTCCAGGCTTATTTAACGTTAAAAAGTTCGTTGAAAAGCCGACGCCTGAAAAGGCACCGAGTGATTTGGCCATTATCGGCCGTTATTTACTAACACCGGAAATCTTCGGGATTTTGGAAGATGCCAAACCTGATAAAACCGGTGAAATTCAACTCACATCTGCAATTGATACGCTTAACCAAA
This sequence comes from Lentilactobacillus sp., assembly GCF_040773105.1. NCBI lineage: Bacteria > Bacillati > Bacillota > Bacilli > Lactobacillales > Lactobacillaceae > Lentilactobacillus > Lentilactobacillus sp. Next base: position 3,176 of record NZ_JAXGWW010000157.1, on the reverse strand, counting down.
CCCAACGTGTCTTTGCCCACGAGTTTAAAGGTGAACGATTCGATACTGGCAATAAGCTCAGTTGGCTCAAGACCAATATTATTTTTGGCCTTCGCCATCCTGAAATTGCCGATGGTTTAAGAACCTATCTAAAAGACCTTGGCGCTGAATTGAGTGCAGAAGATAAGAAGAAGTAAGTCGTTTTAATGGACAGGCTTACTTTTTAATAGTAAATTATTGGGTATAAGAAATTTAGCAATTGAGGGAGGATCCACATGGCAAAACAATATGATGTTGTAATTATTGGTGCCGGCCCTGGTGGCATGACAGCTGCTTTATATGCGTCACGGGCTAATTTATCGGTCGCAATGATTGATCGAGGGATCTATGGCGGACAGATGAATAACACCGCTTCAATCGAAAATTATCCTGGGTTTAAATCAATTATGGGTCCTGAACTTGCTCAAAACATGTACGACAGCTCCGTCAACTTTGGTGCTGAATATGTTTATGGCACTGTCAGCTCAGTTGAAGACCACGGTGACTACAAGACGATCAAAACTGATGAAGATGAACTCCAAGCCAAGGTGGTCATCATCGCAACCGGTTCCGAATACAAGAAACTTGGCATTACCGGCGAACATGAATACGGTGGCAAGGGTGTCTCATACTGTGCCGTATGTGATGGCGCCTTCTTCAAGAATAAGGACGTTGTCGTTGTTGGCGGTGGTGATTCTGCGATTGAAGAGGCTTCATATCTGGCTGGAATCGTTAACCACGTAACGGTTATTCATCGCCGGGATCAACTTCGTGCACAGCAAGTCATTCAAGACCGGGCATTTGCCAATGATAAGATTGACTTTGTCTGGAACTCAAACGTGACCGAAGTCTTGGGTGACGATAACAAAGTGACTGGTGTTAAAGTTGTCAACAACCAGACTAATGAGCAATCAACAATTGAAACTTCCGGCGTTTTCATTTACGTTGGCTTGTTACCAATGACAACCGCATTTGAAGATTTAAAGATTACGGATGCGGATGGCTGGATCAAGACTAATGATCAGATGGAAACAGCTATTCCCGGGATTTACGCAATTGGTGACGTCCGTCAAAAAGACCTGCGGCAGATTGCAACTGCTGTTGGTGAAGGCGGCATTGCCGGCCAACAAGCGTTCAAGTACGTTGAAAAGCTCAGTGACAAGAGCAAATCAAGTGTTTCTGAACATTAATTAAATAATGAACTAAAAGGAGGCCGTGGCTAAACGATTGTTTTGTCCACGGCTTTCTTTGCGACGAAATGGATGGAGGATTTTGTAATGGGAATGCATCAGTATTTAGAAAGTTTGGCCGAGTTGGAGCTTATTAATCGTGCACCGGGATATTTTAAGTTTGAGCAGCATTCAGTTGCCGCTCATTCGTTTAAAGTGACCGAAATTGCTCAGTTTCTAGGCGATGTCGAGGAGAACGCCGGCGAAGTCATTGATTGGCGTTCATTATACGAAAAGGCGTTGAACCACGACTATACTGAGCGGTTTATTGGCGATATCAAAACACCCGTCAAATATGCGACACCGGTTTTGAGGACCATGTTGGCTGATGTTGATGATAAATTAACCGAAAATTTTATTCAAAATGAAATTCCTGAAGCCTTTCAAGAGGCCTATCGCCGTCGTTTGTCCGAGGGCAAGGATAATAGTCTGGAAGGCAAAATTTTGGCGGTCGCTGATAAAGTCGACCTTTTGTACGAGTCCTTTGGTGAAATTCAAAAAGGGAACCCTGAAGAAGTTTATCCAGAAATGTATAAGGAAAGCTTGTCAACCATGTTGGAATACCGGGATATGCACTGTGTTCAGTACGTCTTGACCAAAGTGATTCCTGACATGCTGGCGGAAAACTTTACCACTCAGGATAAGCTGCGTCGATTAACCCGAAAAGTTTTAAAAAAGGAGGATAATTCTAAGGAATAATCGTTGGCGAAAGTATGTTCGTATGGTAAAATAGCGTTGTTAGTGGGCTGAAACAAAACATGATTTTGCTGGCAGCCCTTTTCTATTGTGTCGTTCTGATATGGGTCAGGGGGAATTTGAAGTTGATTGAACGCGAAAATGATAAAAAGTTTGATTTGGTATCTAAATACAAACCGACGGGTGACCAACCGCAGGCAATTCAAAAATTAGTTGCCGGGGTTAACGAAGGCAAGAAAGCACAGATCCTAAAGGGGGCAACTGGGACTGGGAAGACGTTTACGATTTCAAACGTCATTGCCCAAGTCAACAAGCCAACCCTTGTTTTGTCACATAACAAAACCCTTGCCGGCCAGTTATACGGTGAGTTCAAGGAATTCTTCCCCAACAACGCGGTTGAATACTTTGTGAGTTACTATGACTATTATCAACCCGAAGCGTACGTTCCCTCCAGTGACACCTATATCGAAAAAGATTCGGCTATTAATGATGAAATTGATCAGTTGCGTCATTCGGCAACCAGTTCTTTGCTGGCGCGAAATGACGTGATTGTGGTGGCGTCTGTGTCATCTATCTTTGGGTTGGGTGATCCAACCGAGTACCGAAATCACGTGGTTTCTCTTCGCGTTGGCCAAACGATTGAACGGGACCATTTTTTGCGTCAACTCGTCGATATCCAATACGATCGAAACGACATTGATTTTCAGCGGGGCCGTTTTCGAGTTCATGGGGACGTTGTTGAGGTCTTCCCGGCATCATGGGATGAGCATGCCTTTCGAATTGAATTTTTTGGCGATGAAATCGATCGGATCCGGGAAATTGATACCTTAACTGGCGAGGTCATTGGAGACCGCGATCACATTGCGATCTTCCCGGCAACTCATTTCCTAACCAGTGACGACGTGATGAACGTTGCGTTACCGGAGATTAAGGATGAAATGGAAAAACAAGTTGCCAAATTTGAAAAAGAAGGCAAGTTGTTGGAGGCACAACGGTTAAAGCAGCGGACGACTTACGATATCGAAATGATGCGGGAGATGGGATATACCAGTGGGATTGAAAACTATTCCCGGTTCATGGACCGCAGAAAGCCGGGACAGCCGCCGTTTACCCTGTTAGATTTCTTCCCGGATGACTTCTTAATGGTTGTCGATGAGTCTCATCAGACCATGCCACAAATTCGGGGGATGTACAATGGCGACCAGGCCCGGAAACAACAATTAGTCAACTATG
>NZ_JAXGWW010000156.1:0-4803 GCF_040773105.1 Lentilactobacillus sp. | reverse complement strand
CTCCTTAAAACCTATTTTCAATAAAAATAGGGCTGAAACAAATTGATTTCAACCCATTTTCGTATTTACCTATTAGACCTTATTCGTCGTATGGACCCTTGCCAAGGTAAGCGTTGAGCATCCAAATGTTCTTATCGATCGCTTCCTTAAAGCCGTTTAACATATCTTGAGTTGGAAAGTCTTTTTCCTCGTCAGTGATTTCGATTCCCTTTTGATATTGATCGCGCAAGTACTTGAATTGATCAACCAGTCGTTGAATGAAATCACGCATGGTCAATTGATCCCAGGTAACCTTTTCGTCAGGTAAGCCAGTGTTCTCGATGAATTCATGCGTGGTTGCAAACGGTGAACCGTTGATCGCAATCAATCGTTCAGCAACGTTATCCAATTGGTCTGCCAGCTCGTCGTTGTAATCGTCCATTAATGGATGAAGACGAAAGAAGTTCTCGCCGCGCATGTACCAATGCGTCTGCTGGATGTTGGTTTGCAGCTGACTGAGATCAGCTACCAATTGGTTTAACTGTTCACGTGTTTTCGGAAAATCGTAATTCTCTGCCATTTTTTTGCCTCCCCAATAACGATGATGTCAGATACAACCATAGTGTACCGGCTGGGTGACAGAGTTTCAAGGAAGTTGACGGTTGAGAATCTTAATGATCCCGTGGGCCGGCGACCGTTGGCTTTTGTGGTTCATCAGGCACAGAAACAACGTCTTCTTCGAGCTTGGAATTCTTGGATGTTTCCAACATGCGAACGTAGACGAGGAAGCTGACAAACGCCGCTGCTGAAACATAGTAGAAGAACCAATCTTCGTGGCCGATATTCTTGAGCCAAAGGGCGATATATTCGACACTCCCACCAAAGATCGCAACAGTCAGCCCGTACGGGAAACCAACACCCAGTGCCCGGATTTCGGTTGGAAACAGTTCTGCTTTAACAATCGCATTAATTGAGGTATAACCACTGACAATCAGCAGGCCGGAAAGCATCAGCAAAAATGAGGCCACTGGCGTATCAAATGCTTTGAGACCCAAAAAGATGGGAACCGTCAGCAAGGTGCCACCAATGCCAAACCAATATAGAAGTGGCTTTCGACCAATTTTATCTGAGAGATGCCCAAATACTGGTTGAAGGGCCATGAAGATCAATAAGGCCGCAAAGTTAATCATGGTTACGAGTTTTGGAGGTAAGCCAAGTGAATTAATCATATATTTTTGCATATAGGTCGTATACGTATAAAAGGCGATCGTGCCGCCGAACGTGAGGCCAACAACCGTTAAGACTTGGTTGGGATACTTGGCAAGTTCGTGCAACGTTCCTCTGACCGGTTGTGTTTTCTCAGTATTTTTAAATTGGTTCGTTTCGTCCATCGACAGTCGCAGGTATAAGACGACAACTGCCCCGATCGCCCCGATGACAAATGGAATTCGCCAGCCAAATGCCCGCAGCTGTGCATCGGATAAGATCGCCTGAAGGATAATTTGAACGGTCAGCGCAATGAGTTGGCCGCTGATGAGGGTCACGTATTGAAACGATGCGTAATAACCTCGGCGTCCAGGAGTAGCCATTTCAGAAAGATAGGTGGCAGAAATTCCGTATTCGCCACCCAAGGAGAGTCCTTGAACAAGTCGGATACATACCAGCAGCAAAGGCGCAAAGATTCCGATAGAACTGTAGGTTGGAATAACCGCGATTAAAAGTGACCCGGTGGCCATGATGCTGACGGAGAGGGTCAGCGCAGCTCGCCGGCCTTTTCGATCAGCGTATTTACCCATAATAAAGCTTCCGAATGGTCGCATCAGGAAGCCAACCGCGAAAATCGCAGCAGCACTCAAAAGTTCGGCGGTTTGACTCCCGTCGGGGAAAAATGAGCCCGCAAAATAAATTGCAAATGATGCATAAATATACCAGTCGAACCATTCAATCATATTCCCTAAAGAACCTTTGATAATGTTGCTGGTAATCCGTTTTTGGCTGAATACTTGCATGTTTGAACCTCCTTAATTCTGAATAAGATTAACATATAATTAGATATATTCTAATTAACTACTTAGTATATGTTAATGATTAAGGGGATGCAAGAACAATTGTGATGTTATCTGACATGAGAAGCTAACAAAAAACCAGTCAATGTTATTCATGACTGGTTTGTAAGCGTTCCCCTAAACGATTGCTTCTAAGCGTAATAATTGGTCAATTTCATAGGTCGGTTTGGCAGGTGTTTTGTTGATTTTGTGAGTTGGATTGAACCAAACAGAATCCAAACCATAAGCGGTCGCACCCTTAATGTCTGAAGTCAGTGAATCACCGATAACCAGCGACTTGGGCTTTGAAAAGCCGTTAATCCGTTGGGCGACATAGTCGAAAAACTTTGGATCCGGTTTTTGAACCCCAACGGTCTCCGAGGCAAAAACGTTGGTGAAATATGGTGCCAATCCGGATTCATTTAAGCGGCGATGCTGAGTTTTGGCGATGCCGTTTGTCACCACAAAGATGTCATGGTTGGCATTAAGGTCTGCCAATAATTGTTTTGCCTGGGGCATTGGACTGTGTCCTTCTGCCAAGTAGTCACGATATCGTTTCTCGTAAGCTTGCCCATCGACTGCTTGCCCGTATTTACTGAAAAACAGGGTAAAGCGTGTGTCCAACAGTTCTTGGCGGCTAATTTCACCAAGCTCATATCGTTGCCACAAGCTTTCGTTTAGCTGATGGTAATCCTGGTAGACAGCAGGGGTCAGTGGTTGCCCGATACTTTCAAACAGTTTTTTCATTGCGGCGTGTTCAGCGGCCTGAAAGTTCAGCAGCGTATCATCAACGTCAAATAGTAAAGTGGAATATTTCATTAAGCGATACCTCATCCTCATTTTGGCTAAATTTTATCACAAATCTCTCGTAAGTCGGGGACAATTCACAAACTTTTCACAAATACTGTCATATCATAATGCGGAAGTGCTAACATAAAATTGATCGATCTTTTATTTTGAAATGATAGGGAGTCTTGACATGCCAAATCACATTACGTTGTATCAGCACGGTACTTTAGCGTTATTAGTTCCGGTATTGTTAAAGGGCACCATCAGTATGGGTGAGCTTTTAAAACACGGCGATACTGGAATCGGCACTGGCGAAGGCTTGGATGGTGAGCTGATTATCTTAGCTGGCAAACCATATCATGTCCATGCGACTGGAGACATCACGCTCGCTTCGGATTCATTGACGATGCCGTTTGCCAATGCCCACTTTGCCAGATATGCTCCGCTGGCAGAACTTGAAAATGTTGATGAAGAAGAGCTGAACCGACAAATCGTTTCTTTAAGCCGGGCCTCTAATACGTTTTTCTCGATTGAAGTTAAGGGGACTTTCTCTAATATTCAGACCCGTGCAGCTGCTAAATCTACACCGCCATATAAAACGCTGACGGAGACTGCTGAAAATCAGAGTGTCTTCACACGGGACCAAATAACTGGGACGCTGCTTGGCTATTATTCACCACAAGTATTCAATGGGGCGGCCGTTGGCGGCTTTCATCACCACTTTATTTCAAACGATCATCAATTTGGTGGACATGTTTTGGGCTTCCACCTCGTAAAGGGCGATGTCAGTTATCAATTGTTTGATACGTTTGAACAGCATCTTCCGGTCAGCGATAAGGATTATATGCAACATGATTTTTCCAATGATGACATTCAGGGAAGCATTCAGAAGTCAGAATGAAACACCTGTGATACCCGTCATAAATGGTGACTGCTCAGATGTGTGACGAGTTGAAGCTACATTCGAGAAAATAATCGAGAAATTGACGATGAATTCGCAATTTTTGGTGTCATCTGTCTATTGGGTGTTTGGTTCATTCACTCATGTGTTCCGGAAACCAAGGGCCGTAGTTTGGAAGATATCGAAGAAGAAAATATTAATCAGTAGAAGTATCAGTTACTAAACATGAATTAATCTTCAAAGATCCGCCGTTGATGGCGGATCTTTTTTGTAAAAAATAAACTGTGCCCTGAGATCATCCTTAATGGATTATCCTTCACACAGCTTAATTTATTGCAATAATTCTTTAATCACGGCTTCGCCAACCCCTGCGGCTGAATTGGGATTTTGCCCGGTTATCAGTCGATCGTCGACGACAACGTGCGATTCAAATGGCGTTTCTTTTGAAAAGGCCGCCCCGGCTTTTGCCAGCTCATCCTCGAGCAGAAAGTCAACATCGTTGGTGAGGCCATTGAGTGCTTCTTCATCGTTTGTAAAGCCGGTCAGCTTGCGTCCGTGAATAAAACGCTGGCCATCTTCTGAGCGCATCGCCAGCAGACCGCAGACACCGACACAATTCGCCGACACAATGCCGCCGTTTTGATAAATCGTTTCTGCGAGTTGAGCCAGGTTCTTGTTATCTGGAAAATCACCCATGGTGCCGTGACCACCGACAAAATACATGACGTCATAGTCGTTTGGATTAATATCACTTGGCTTTTTGGAGGCTGCCAGGTATTGATTTCTAAAAACGTCATCCGAATAGTATTCCCAATCGATCATATCCATGTCGTCAGTTCCCATACTCAGTGGGTCAATTGGGACATAACCACCCTGCGGACTGACATAGTCAGCGTCAATACCGTTATCCAGCATCACTTTATTGAAATGGGTGGCATCTTTTAACCAGATGCCGGTTGCCCGCTGAATTTTCTTGAATTTTGGGTTATTTGTGACCGCCATTAAAGCTTTTGTCATAAGCAGAATTGCCTCGATTTCTTAATTCTGATAAACACTTCGTTCATTCCCAACCCCATCATAGCAGATATT
>NZ_JAXGWW010000155.1:0-4836 GCF_040773105.1 Lentilactobacillus sp. | reverse complement strand
GCGGGAAAGATGACGATGGTCGGCCGTTTTTCTTGGAGGTTAAAGGCGTGACGTTAGCCAATCAGGGAATTGCGGCCTTCCCTGATGCGCCCACGACAAGGGGCCTTAAGCACGTCCAGACCCTTGACAGGGCAATTGACGATGGTTATTCCGCTTACTTATTATTTGTGATCCAGATGAATAATATTCAAGCCATGACCATCGATCGCGACATCTTTAATGAGTTGGCAGTAGAAATTGGCCGGGCACAAGACAAGGGCGTTCACGTTATTGCCTATGATTGCCGAGTGACACCGAAAACATTGAAGTTGGATCAGCCGGTTTTATTTGATCTTGATCAGACATTTGTGAGTGATGGGCTGCCATCATCGATTGGCTGATCATGAAACTCGATTCTTTTTTCAAAGTAGCTTGAAACTATTTTCAGGCGTGTTATTATAATTGCGTATCAGTGCGAGGGTCGATTTGTTGCTCGCACGTGTTGGATTGAGTTGAAAGGAAGCAGCTTTAAAACTAATGGTAAGTAAAACATTGATCTTCGGCCATCGAGGCTATCCCCATATGTTCCCAGAGAATTCTTTGAAGGGTTTTGCATACGCAATTGACCATGGCATTGACGGCTTGGAATTTGATGTTCATTTGACCAAGGATAACGTCCCGGTCATTATGCATGACGAAAAAATTGACCGAACAACCGACGGAACCGGTGAAATTCAATCGTATACGCTGAAGCAACTACGCCAATTTCACTTAAGTGACGGCGAAACAATTCCGATGCTAGCCGAATTGCTGGCGCTCGCCGATAAGAAGCCGGTTCATATGAACTTGGAGTTTAAGACCAACGAGATTCACTACGATCATATCGAACAAATTGTTCTGAATATGGTTAAACAGTATGACTGGGTATATCCAGTCATTTACTCGTCATTTAACTTGGATTCACTCAAAATTGCGTACCAGCTGGATCCGACGCAGCAGTATTGCTACCTGTCGGAACATGATATCAAGAATCCCCGTGAGTTAATGGCCAAGGAACATTTGGTGGGCTTGCATTTAAGCCACTATGTGCCGATGAGAAACGTCAAGGAGCGAATTTGGACTGTGGATGACCCACAAGCCCAAAAGCACCTGTTCAGTTTGAATGTTGCAGGCATTTTCACCAACAACTTCGAAGGTGCTGAGAAAATCAAAGCAAATGTGTTAGCTTAATAATCTGTTGTCATTTAAGAAGCATCCCCAGTGCGCGTTGTGCGTGGTGGGGATGCTTTTTTTGTGGATTGAATACGTTTTGGGAGACTTAAACGAGGTTATCAACCGTTTGTAGTAACAACTTTATAAACTGCTCAACTAATTGTGGCTGATTAATGCAAACAGTAATCCCTGTATTTTTACTAAATCCAAGATCTGAGCTTAACCACATTTGTGCTTTGTTTATAACCAAAACATTTGGAAGATTTTGATCGTAAAGGGTGTATTTGACACCTGTCTTCCTCAATAGTGTCTTGTCGCTTGCACTGATGGAATTGAGCAACATTGTGATTTTCTTCGAGACTGTCTTCGGGATTATGTCATCCCGGATAAACGAGTTCAACCTATTTTCACAAATGAAGATGTCTGATGCTTTGCGGGCCTCTGTAACCATATCTTCATGATAGGCACCGTCATAAAAGTTAATGTCTTTTTGCTGACTATATTTGTCGTTTAGTACTTTATAGTGTAGATCATGATATGTTTTTAGCCTTTTTCTGTACATCCGTGCCAGCATTGGGATGAACATGTCAACATAATCATAAATGCGGATTTCTGATTTTTGTGCCAGATTACGTTGGGTGCGTCCGATGTACTGAATACTATTTCCTTTCCACGAATGTGGCATTGCCAAAACCAGTGTATCAATTGATGGAATATCCAATCCCTCACCGGCGTATTTGTTCGTTGCCAATAAAATATAAGGATCAGAGGATTCGTTAACTGTCTTGATTGTATCAATATTTTCCTTGTCAGTCTGGTTGCCATATAAAAGAAATAGGTGGTTCGAATTGCCTAAAAGTCCTGCTAAGATTTCAACATGGGCAATTCTTTTTGTGAGAACAAGAATGTGACGATTCATATCAAAGCACGATTTGATGTCTTGAACAATTGACTGATTTCGTTCTCCATCTTTAAGCATGGACTCATAATTTTCGTTGATTGTATAATTCGTCGCCGCAAGATTCGTTATCCCCAATGTGGTAAACCTTGGAATGATAATTCTTTTAATATCCGTTACAGTTTTTTCGTCAACCATAGAAGTCTGATAGCGAACAGGTCCAAAACGCATTAAGATTATTGGATCCTGACCATCCCTACGAAAAGGTGTCGCAGAAAGCCCAAACAAGTATTTAGATTTAATTGCTTTGATGACTTGTTCAAATGTAAAGGCTGCATCGTGGTGAACTTCGTCACTTATCACTAACCCATATTGGTCCAAAATTTCTGTACTAGCTTTGTCGTTTTTAAAAGACTGAATTGTCGCAACATCAACAATTCCACTCCGATTGTGTTTAGTGCCAAAATAACTGCCAATTGCAGCTTTGCGTTTTACTCGTCCAGTTGGTGTCAGCTCATGCACAAATGGTTCATCAGCAATTATCAAAAATTTATTGAGTTGGGTGATCCACTGCTTCGCAATTTCTTTATCATGGACTAATATCAATGTACTGATATTTAATTTGGCAATTAATTGCGCCGCCACAACGGTCTTGCCAAAACCGGTTCGTGCTGAAAGGATGCCATCGGAATGACTTACTAAGGACTCAAGAGCCCTTAACTGTTCAGGATGAAGTTCACCTTTAAATTCTACATGGATCGGATTTCCATGGACCGTTTTATCTATCCACTTGGAGTGAGGAAACAAATTCAGAATTTCTTGTTCCAGTCCTCGGGGGATAACAATGTGTTTCGGTGTTTCCTGAAAAAGGCTGATAATCCTGGGTGTGTTATAAAGCGACATTCGTTTGTTCTGCTTTTCATAAAATATCGGGTTCTTAAATGAACATAACCACTTTAATTGATTGACCTGCTTTACAGATAATCCGGCCTTCGGAATGAGAATAGCGCTATTGCGAATAATTGTTAACGGCTTGTTGATTATTGAGGGTTCCTTCAATAAGTCTGATTGCTTATCTTGTTCATTAAAGAATTGAAACTGACTATTTTCATTTATTGTATTAACAATGATATTCAGTTTTTTGCTGCTGATTAATTGCACTTCAGCTAACGCTTTCCACTGATCTGGCAGAGGACGATATGAATCGTCAACGAACACACTTTTGTTTTCTCTACGACGGTCCCCCTGAAGTGGTCCTGCTATTAGATTTCCAATTTTATCCTTGCTAATAAAATCTTGGCTAGGAAACATCCGATCAAATGCCGTAAATGAAAGGTTGGGATTAATCGCCATTGTTGCTTTTAAAATGGCGTCACCTAATCGGCGAGCAGAACTTGCAGAAAGAGGTGCGTCGAAAAATATCCAAATATGACAACCGTGCCCAGATTGTGATAACTCGGTTAAGTGGGGGATACTATATTGATTGCAAATAGCTTGAAGTGAACTGGTAATTTGACGCCATTCATCGCCCTGGTGGTGACCGTCAATATCTAAGACCAGGTACTTTGTTGTATTGTCTGGAAACATTGGATAGAACCCCAAAAACTCAGTTCCAATTAAATGATTTTCTAATTCACGATCACTTAGGCTTATCCATTGATTTAGTATAGGTTTCCGATCCTTGAACGGGACAACCGGACTGTACATATATTTCCCTAGGCGCTTATTAAAATATCTATGAGCATATACATCTTCTCGACCAACAAAACGCTTCTTGTACAAATCCAAGCGATTAGATAATAATGCTTCATGGTTATCTTTATTAATTGAGTAACGCATCAGTTCATTGATGGGAATCGCTCGAAGTTCTTTGGATGTGGTGTTACGAATGATAGCGACCTTACCGGTTATCTTTTCGCCGATTCCTTTTGCAAGGCCAAGGAGAACAAAACTATCTCCGTCAATTTTGAATATTTGAGAATAATTATTCATTAATAATCTCCGTAATCTCGTTAAATAACCATAAATTGTTTATTACATTCTATCACGCTATAGTTAAATGAATAAAGTGGATTTCTTTTTACATTTATTCTGACTTCAATTATAATTATGAGTAACTAATTTAATCCTTGAAGGGGGTCTTACTGTTGGCGTCGACAATAAATGAAAAGTTTAAATATGTTATTCAAACAAACAATAAGACTGAGTTTAAACAAGTTGTAGATCGTCTTAGCGGAGTTCACAAAAATCTAACTACGGATCAAAAACAGAAACGACAGGATTTGATTGATAACGCCGTAAAATCATTACGAAAAGCGAGATATCATTTCTAATGATTAAAAAATATAATATATCTCAGTTAATTGACTTAAATATTTTGAATAAATTTGATTGTGGCGAGCAGATAGTTAATGACTTCATTAGAAACCGTGCATGTATCTATGAAGATCAAAACTTAATGTCCACCACAATTTTTTATGATACAGACAAGAAAATGGTGGTTGGCTTTTATTCTATTTCTTCCAGCATTGTTGAAGTTAAGTCTTATTATGACGTAAAAAACTTTAACGAAAAGGTAAGTATGCCAGAAGAAAATCCCTTAGGAGCGTCGTTTCCTGCAATCGAAATTGGCTGGTTTGGTGTCAGCATAGAAATGCAAAGAAGGACCATTGGAACAAGCATGATGGTTACATTATTTGAAGATATCATCCGTTCGAGGTATATTCATAATATTGGATTTAGTGATG
>NZ_JAXGWW010000154.1:0-4839 GCF_040773105.1 Lentilactobacillus sp. | reverse complement strand
GATTGACAAGAAGCCTGACCGGCAAACGACAACCCAAAATTATGATGCCGCAACCAAACAACTGATTTCAATTAGTAAGACCAATTCTCCGGTGGCGTTTTTGCGACAGATTAAAAAGCAAAAAAACGGGATTGTGACCAGTGGCGAGCAGCGAACACTATCCGAGCTAGTGACGTTGCGGGTTCTTCCTAACGATGTCATGAATATTTTAATTTACTATCTTTTGGTAGATGAGAAGCATTCAACGCTCAACAAAAATTTAATGTCATCGATTGCCGACGACTGGTCGCAACATGGTGTTGTGACCGCGGAAAAAGCGGTGGTGGCAATTAAACAACGGCCGTTGGAAAAGCAAAAAGAGGCTGCCAAGCGGCGGGCTAAATATGCCAATCAACGTCGTGTAACGGTTAAAGAAACGCTGCCGGATTGGGCCAAAGAAGACCACAAGGAGACTGCCAAATCAGCTCCTCAGCCAAAACGCCAGTTAACTGAAGCGCAGAAGAAGCAGTTAAAAGAGCAGCTGGATCAACTAAAGAAACCTGGAAAGTAGGTGAATCGCAGTGGAAAAAGTGAGTGATTTTGTCAAGAAATTAATGCAGGACCGTGAGTTTAAGGGTGGTAACGTCAGCCAAGGCTTTAACCGAATTATTAATCAAATTCGTCATGATCCTGAAATCGCGGCGTTTTTAAATGATCACAAGGATGAGTTAGCACCTGACGCGGTCGATCGTTCAGCTGCCAAGCTTTATGAATACGTCAACGTCAAAAATCAGATTAAGGACAAGAAACGGTCGTTTGCCCCGGGGTATTTACCTCAGCTGGTCGTCAACGATCATTTAATTGATATTTCGTACCAGCCATCGCCGGAAGTCTTGGAAAAACAGCGTACACAATCGCTTGCGCGTCGAATTCGGACGGTTTCAATGCCCAAAGACATTAAAGACGCGCGAATTTCTGATTTTGAAGGCGCTGATGCCGACAATCCGGATATGAATCGCTATGAAGCGTTGACAATGGCACTCCAATTTATCAACCAAATGAAGGCTGACCCGAAAGCCTTTCACCCCGGCCTATACATATATGGCCCGTTTGGTGTTGGCAAAACATTTTTGACCGGCGCGATTGCCAACGAGTTGGCGGATAGCAACATTCAAACAACGATGGTGCATTTCCCGAGTTTTGCCGTGGAGATGAAATCAGCGATCACGGATAATTCGGTCACTGAAAAAATTGACGCCATTAAAAAGTCACAGGTGTTGATGATTGATGATATCGGGGCCGACTCGATGTCTTCATGGGTTCGTGATGAAGTCTTGGGCGTAATCTTAGAGTATCGCATGCAACAACAGCTGCCGACATTTTTTACGTCGAACTTTTCAATGGAACGACTCGAAGAAGAACATTTGCGGATCAACCAAAAAGGTGAGGATGAACCTTTGAAGGCCAAGCGATTGATGCAGCGAATCAAATTCTTATCCAGAGAAGTGGAAATGAAAGGTGAAAATCGCCGGCCAGTTTAATTTGCAAATACAATTGACATTTTCAAAGTGTGATTCTATACTTATAACCAATGAATCAAAGAGACATGGCAATTATGACTCATCACAGGGAGAATGGTTCTAGCCTGGAAGACCATTTGTTTAGACATTAATTGTTACCACTCTTTGGAATTGGATTGCGGACAATGCTATCCCGGTCGGTACCGTTAGCAGCCACTTGAGCGTTTTTTGGATAACTGTATCCAAAATTCAATTTGGGTGGAACCGCGCTAAATACGTCCCTGATGTACATTTAATGTACGTCAGGGATTTTTTTGTGGTTCCAATAAACTATAAAGGGAGTAAGAAATATGTCAGAGCTTTCATTCGAATTTCCAGATGGTAGTGTGAAACAATTTGATGACGGTGTCACTTCAGAAGATATCGCCAAATCAATAGCGGTTAGTTTAGGTAAAAAAGCCGTTGCAGCAAAAGTCGACGGAAAGTGGGTCAATAACGACGAGCCTTTACATAAGGGCGGTAAAATTGAAATTGTTACTTCAGATAGTGACGATGGTCTCAGTGTTTTGCGGGCAACTGCAGCTCAAATTTTGAAGATGGCAATCGCGAACAATTTTGACAACATTCACTTTGGCGAAAGTGATGCTGACGAGGACGGGTTCTTTGTTGATACCGACAAACCAGACACCCAAATCAGTGTTGACCAGTTGGCTGAATTGGAACAATCCATGCACAACATTATCAAGCAGGATCTTTCAACCAAGGTTGTTTTCCTGAGCGCCGATGAAGCAGCTCAAGTTGCTGGCGATGATCCATACCAACAAGAGTTAGTGAAGGAAAATGAAGTCGATGGTAAGGTTAAGTTCTTCCAAATCGGCGATTTCAAGTCGATTGCCGAAGGGGCTGTATTACCATCAACTGGCAAAGTGAAGATCTTCAAACTGCTTTCGGTTGCCGGTGCTTACTGGCAAGGGAAGTCATCAAATCCAATGTTGCAACGAATTTATGCAACTGCCTTTAACAAGCAAAAAGATCTTGATGCTGACCTTGAGAAGCGTCAAGAAGCCCACGAACGTGACCACCGTGTCATTGGTAACGAACTGGATCTATTCTTCGTCGATCCTAAGGTTGGTGCAGGTCTTCCTTACTGGATGCCAAACGGTGCCACGATCAGAAGAACTATTGAACGATACATTGTCGACAAGGAAGTTGATAATGGTTACCAACACGTTTACACACCAGTTCTTGCAAACCTTGATCTCTATAAACAATCAGGCCACTGGGATCACTACCGTGAGGATATGTTCCCACCAATGGATATGGGTGACGGCGAAGAGCTTGAATTACGGCCAATGAACTGCCCAAGCCATATTCAAATTTACAACCATCACATTCGTTCATACCGTGAATTGCCATTACGGATCGCTGAACTTGGAATGATGCACCGTTATGAAAAGTCTGGTGCTTTATCAGGATTGCAACGTGTCCGTGAAATGACGCTTAATGACGGTCATACATTTGTGGCCCTTGATCAGATCCAAGAAGAATTTAAGAATATTTTGAATTTGATGGTTGATGTTTATCATGATTTCGACATTAATGATTACACGTTCCGCTTGAGTTACCGTGACCCAGAAAACACCGAAAAGTACTTTGACGATAACGAAATGTGGACCAGAGCCCAATCCATGTTGAAGGGTGCCATGGATGAAATGGGACTTGATTACACCGAAGCTGAAGGTGAAGCCGCATTCTACGGTCCTAAGTTGGATGTTCAAACTAAGACGGCACTCGGTAATGAAGAAACCTTATCAACGATCCAATTGGACTTCATGCTGCCAGAACGATTCGACCTGCACTACATTGGTGAGGACGGCAAACAACATCGTCCAGTTATGATTCACCGTGGACTTGTTTCAACGATGGAACGATTTGTCGCTTACCTGACTGAAATTTATAAGGGTGCATTTCCAACTTGGCTGGCACCACACCAAGTTAAGATCATCCCTGTCAGCCAAGACAAGCATCTTGACTACGCTAAGAAGATCAATGACCAACTCCGGGCTTTGAAGATTCGTTCTTCAGTTGACATGAGAGCTGAAAAGATGGGCTACTTGATTCGTGATGCTCAAACCCACAAGATTCCATATACTTTGGTTGTTGGTGACGAAGAAGTTAGTGGCAACAGCGTTTCAGTTCGTAAGTATGGCGAACAAGACACCCAATCAAAATCCGTTCCAGACTTTATTGATGAAGTTTCAAAGGATATTGCATCATATTCTCGTGAAGACTAATCAATGATTGGTTATCAAGCGGGTCAATGGTTTAGTGTTGACACATACTAGATTAGATGATACTATTTAATAGTTGTAATAAAAGCAGGAGCTACCCGCTTCTCGCCTGAGTGAAATTAAGTTCGCTGGGCATGATATCGAGTAAGAGCTTGAGTGATCAAGTTCTTTAATTGAGGCGGGCACAATTCTGTGCCTGCCTTTTTCTGCTTTTCAATTATTTTGGAGGTGAAGTACCATAGCAAAAGATATGATGGTTAATGACGGAATCCGTGCCCGTGAGGTTCGTTTGATTGGTGCTAATGGTGATCAACTTGGTGTTAAGACCAAGGCTGAAGCGCTTCAGTTAGCTGAAGACGCCGAGCTTGATCTTGTTCTGGTTGCGCCCAAAGCTAAGCCACCGGTTGCAAAGATTCTTGATTATGGGAAATATCGTTTTGAACTTCAAAAGAAGGAACGAGAATCTCGTAAGAAACAAAAAGTCATCAGTGTCAAGGAAGTTCGATTAAGCCCAACAATTGATGTGAACGATTTTAACACCAAGTTGAAGAACGCCAGAAAGTTTTTGGCAAAGGGCGAAAAGGTTCGTGTTTCAATTCGATTTAAGGGTCGGGCAATCACTCATAAGGATATTGGCCGAAAAGTTCTTGACCGGATGGCTGCTGAAACGGATGATGTCGCTACCGTTACTCAACGACCAAAAATGGACGGAAGAAGCATGTTCTTAATGCTTTCGCCTAAGGATTCAGATAAAAACTAACAGTTGTTAAATACTTGAGGAGGATTTTTACCAATGCCTAAACAAAAAACTAACCGTGCCGCAGCAAAACGTTTTAAGAGAACTGCCAACGGTGGATTTAAGAGCGCCAACGCTTATACAAGTCACCGTTTTCACGGTAAGACAAAGAAGCAACGTCGCCAACTTCGTGGTACAAGTATGATGGATCATACGAACTTAAAGACATACAAGAAGTTATTACCACATCTTTAATCCGAACCAGTTCAACTGATTCATTCAATTAATAAATAGGTTTCTATGATATAGGAGG
>NZ_JAXGWW010000153.1:0-4852 GCF_040773105.1 Lentilactobacillus sp. | reverse complement strand
TTCGCACCACGCGCCATCGTTTCTTGTAAGTTTGACCGGGTCAAACCAGCCGTCTTAGCTTGCGTGATGATCCCGATAACTGGCGTACCTTCTTCAATCAA
Organism: Lentilactobacillus sp.; assembly: GCF_040773105.1. NCBI lineage: Bacteria > Bacillati > Bacillota > Bacilli > Lactobacillales > Lactobacillaceae > Lentilactobacillus > Lentilactobacillus sp. The sequence goes on along the minus strand of NZ_JAXGWW010000153.1, from coordinate 4,751 downwards.
CGCAATGGTTCCATGTTTTAATTCTCCGGAAGCAAATCCTTCAGCTTGAACATAAGAAATTTCCTTTAACTTCAAAGCTGATTCCAGTGAAACCGTCTGATCAATGCCTCGACCAATGTAAAACGCCCGATTAGCCGGTACAAAATACTTTTTAGCGAGATCGTCAATGAGGTCTTTTTCATCGATAATCGCTTGCATCCCAGTCGCAACCAGGCCCAACTGCTGACGAATATCAAATTCTTCGGCAATGGTTTGCTCTTTAGCTTCTCCAAGTGCCTTGGCCAAAATTGCTTCCACCCCAATTTGGGCGGTATAAGCCTTGGTAGATGCAACGGAAATTTCAGGGCCGGCATGAAGCAACATCGTGTACGTCGCTTCACGGAACAGGGTCGAATTTTCAACGTTGGTAATGGTTAAACTCTCGTAGTTATTGGCGTTGACATTAACCAACACTTCTCGACTGTCGGCCGTTTCACCACTTTGTGACAAGAAGATGAAGAATGGTTTCTTGGACAACAGTGGATTATCATAGGCAAATTCAGAAGCAATGTGAACTTCAGTTGGAACGTGAGCTAATTTTTCAAATAGTTTCTTTCCAACCAAACCGGCGTGGTAGCTGGTACCGGCACCAACAATATACAAACGGTCGGCTTCCTTCATTGCGTTGATCAATTGAGAATCAACGTTGGGTTTGCCGGATTCTTCAGTATATAGGGAAGCCAACTTACGCATCACGTTTGGTTGTTCATCAATTTCTTTAAGCATGTAATATGGGTATGGGCCCTTGTCGGTTTCTTGAGCATCCATGTTAACGTGGAAGCTCTTACGCTCAACCTTGTTGCCGTCACGATCTTCAATGTCAACTGAGTCTGGCTTGATTGTGACAACTTCGCCATCATGCAATTCCAAGAAATCATGAGTCACATTCAACATTGCTAATGCGTCTGAGCAGACAACGTTACAGCCATCTCCAACCCCAATTAGTAACGGGCTCTTGTTCTTGGCAACGTACAAGGTTTCAGGATCAGTACTATCCATCAGTAAAAATGCATATGATGAGCCTTCAAGCAAACTTAACGTCTTCAAGAATGCCTGTTTGGTGGTCATCCCTTCAGTCTGAACGAAGCGGTCAACCAATTGAACAACCACTTCCGTATCGGTCTGACTGGCAAAAGTTGTATTGCTCAGATACTTCGCTTTGAGTTCTTTATAATTTTCAATCACACCATTGTGAACCAAGTAAAATCTGTGATCTTCAGAGTATTGGGGATGCGCGTTGGCAACACTCACAACACCGTGAGTTGCCCAACGGGTATGGCCAATGCCGACCGATCCGTGAACTTCAGGGCCAACGGCAGCTTCCAATTCTGAAATTCGTCCCTTGCGTTTAACGAGGTAATCATTGCCGTTCAAATCATTAACGTAAATGCCGGCTGAATCATAGCCACGATACTCCAGCTTTTCAAGCCCTTCCAATAAAATTGAAACAGCATTATCATTTCCAGTTACTCCAACAATTCCACACATTTTAGTTTTCTCCTCAACGTTTTTTAAATTGGTATATACAGAATATTAACGTTTAATATTTTTATAACACGTATAATCTACCTAATTTCAAGATAAAAGTCAACAAAAGATGCTAAATGGTATAGGAAATCTTAAAAATTAATATACTACGAAACACCGACTCCATTTTCACGAAATAAAAAGGCACTGATGCAAGGCTTTCGCTTCGCTTACAGTACCCCATTGTTAAAATATCGTAAATGATGAAATCAATTTCAAATGATTTCACCTATCATCCACCCAACCAATGAACCTTACTGACCCATTTCGTCTCGAACCACGTCGGCGATTCGCTTCGTATACTCATCGACTAAATCCTGGGTTGGTGCTTCGGTCATCACTCTGAGGAGTGGTTCCGTCCCACTTGGTCGAACCAACACGCGGCCGTCACCGTGCATCTCTTCTTCGACCTGGGCAATCACTTCTTTGACCTTTTCATTGTCAAGACAATGCTTCTTATCGGTAACTTTAACATTGATTAATTTTTGCGGATATTTCTTAATTTCACCAGCTAGTTCTGAGAGCTTTTTGCCGGTTGATTTCATCACAGACAATAACTGAAGGCTGGTTAACATCCCGTCACCGGTTGTGTTGAAATCAAGGAAGATAATGTGACCGGACTGTTCACCGCCAAGGTTATAGCCGTCTTGATTCATCTTTTCAACCACGTAGCGGTCGCCAACCTGCGTTTTGACACTGGTCATGCCTTCTCGTTCCATGGCCTTGTACATGCCCATGTTGCTCATGACCGTGGTCACAATCGTGTTTTTCTTCAATCGACCGCGTTCAGCCATATATTTACCACAGATATACATAATGGCATCCCCGTCGACTAATTTGCCATTTTCGTCGACTGCGATACAGCGATCACCATCACCATCAAAGGCAATTCCAGCTTGGACACCTTCGTCCAAAACAAATTGTTGGAGCTGTTCGGGATGAGTTGACCCCACGTGGTCATTGATGTTCAAGCCATCGGGATTGGTGGCCAACGTTTCAAATTCAATGCCCAAATCCGCGTACAGGGTGGTGACCAATTTACTGGTTGATCCATTTGCCGCATCAACACAGACTTTCATCCCTGACAGATCTTCTGAGATGGTTTGTTCCAAGAAATGAATGTACTTTTGGCTGCCCTCAAGATAGTCACCGGAAACGCCCAGCCCTTCTGCAGCTGGTCTTGGTAAAATATCTTCTGACCGTTCCAAAATGCCTTCAATTTCTTCTTCGAGATCATCGGATAACTTGTAGCCATCCGCACCAAAGAATTTAATCCCGTTATATTCCACTGGATTATGAGATGCGGTAATCATCACGCCCGCGTCAGCTTCCTGGTTTCTGACCAGATAAGCAACGCCTGGAGTGGTCACAATTCCCAAGTTCAAAACTTCAATTCCGACAGACAATAGGCCGGCAATTAAAGCTTCTTCAAGCATCTGGCCAGAAATTCGAGTATCTCTGGCAACCAATACTTGGGGCTGCTTTCGTTCGGAATGGTGCGTTAACACATAACCACCCGCACGGCCGCATCGAAATGCAAGCTCTGGCGTAAGTTCCTTATTGGCAATTCCTCGGACACCATCAGTACCAAAATACTTCATCGTAAAAATTCCTCATTTCAATTAAATATAATTTTGGGCTTAATTGTTTCTTGTAATCTTAACCGTAATTTTTTCAGGATCAAAGCCCTTAACGTTATTCAGCTTGGCATCCAAGACAACCCGTTTGGTGCTTGTCTTCTTGACGTCACTGGTATCGACTTCAACCTTAACGGAACTCAATTTGGACAATTCAGCTTTCGTCCCAAATACTCGAACGCGTTTGGTGGCCGATGTCAACGTGAAGCTTTCATTGTCATCAGTCACGCCCTTTGGCTCAAGCTTGATCGGCAGTTCCTTACTATTGCCAGGTGTAATCGGCAGCGTCACATCAGCCGTTGCCGGTGTAATGACAACGTTGACCGTATTTTGTTTGGAATCAAGCGCCTCAATGATTGCCTGACTTGAAATCGACGACTTGGCGTTTTGCGGTACGTTCAGCTGCGCGACAACCGACTTAATCCGGTTAATCTGATCAGACGCACCGGTAATTTTGACGTTCTTAACGTCAGCATTCGCCTGCCCTGCTTGATAACCGGAAGCAATATTTCGTTTTGAATACTGAACGGTTAACGGATAAGTGACCGTTTCTCGCGGTTGAATATCAACCTTTATTGTAGCCGGTTCAAACCGATATCTCAAATCATTATTCAATCCGTCCTGCTGAATCCGAACGGTGTGCTCGCCAACCCCAAGCTTGGAGAGGTCAGCGTACGCCTTGAAATTCTGGGTGTTTGCCGTGGTGGTCACCAAAGCGGAAGGCCCGGTCAAATGAACTTTGACTTTCTCAGGATATCCGGTTACAAAGTATTTATTACTGTTAACCGTTAATGAAAGCGGCACAGAAAACGTCTGGGTCCGATCCGATGTCAAGGACGTTGAATTCGTGCTGCCACCAGACCGGTTATTAGTGGTACTGGATTGTGTGCTGCCGACGTACATAAATAATAGGATCGCAAAGAATAACGATAGTAAGCGGTACGCCCAATTTTTAAAGAGCCATTGTTTCATGATTACCGGCCCCCTTTAAAATGATTGTCAATAAAGTTCGATACAGCATTGATAAAGTTCTTGTGGGGCTGATCGTCTTCGTCAGTGAACAGTTGATTCTTGAAATACTTCAAGTAATCGTCGCGAGTCATTCCCCGTAACAACTCGTTGTTTTGGGTGATGGAGACTTCGCCGGTTTCTTCAGAAATAACCACCGTCATCGCATCAGTCAATTCCGAAATCCCAACCGCTGCCCGATGCCGAGTCCCAAGTTCTTTTGGAATCAGATTACTTTGAGACAATGGCAAGTATGCAGCAGCTGCCGCAACCCGGTTGTTCTTAATAATCACGGCCCCGTCATGGAGTGGCGTGTTGGGGATGAAAATATTAATCAACAATTCTCCGCTAACGTCGGCGTCTAAATCAATCCCGGTTTCGATGTACTCTTCCAACCCGGTGTTCATTTGAATGGTAATTAGCGCCCCAATTCGGCTTTTAGACATGTACTGAATCGCTTTATACAGAGCTGTAATCATCTTTTGGGCATCTTCATTTTCATATTTAACAATCAAAAAAATCGATCCGCGACCAAGCTCC
>NZ_JAXGWW010000152.1:0-4874 GCF_040773105.1 Lentilactobacillus sp. | reverse complement strand
TTATTGAAAACCGCTAAAATCATCTGAGCCATTTGCGGATGAAGCGCGCTAAGGTTTAGTAATACCTTTTTCAACTCATCTGTCTTTGCCTGATTAATCTTCTTAAATACTTCTTGTTGTGGACTCTTGCCCATTGTTATTCCTTTCTGGAAACATTATTTAGGTGAATTGTATCATAATTTATTTACAGTTAATCAAAAAGGATAACATTTTTTAGAACCAACCCTTTCTATAACTTTTTTGATTTTTCATACTCCATAAACTGATAAAGCAACAACTCCATAATCACAATCAATGAAACGTGTGACGTCATGTCAATGCCACTAACCTTGAGTTCACCTGTAAATAAATACAAATTCTCATTACTCATATTTTGGATGGTATTATTATTGGCGCCCGTAATTGAGACAAGCATCGCGTACTGCCGTTGACTCTGGAGATTTTGAATAATTGAAATCAGCTCATCATCTTCACCTGCATAGTCAAAAACAAAGATCACATCGTCCTTCTTGACGTTTCGATAAGCCAACCGTCTTTGGCAGTTTTCTTAACTGCTTTCATTTGAGCTTCGGCCGAAGCGTCCTTTGAAAGGATCGCATTGCCACCTAATGCAACAACAATTTTAGCCAATACGACTTCCTCCTATCTGCCAGATGGCACTTGTTGGGTGATGCAATGAATATTACCACCACCGAGTAAAATTTCGCGGGCAGGAACCCCAATGACTTTGCGATCCGGATACAACCGTTTCAGGGTTTCTTCTGCCTTTTGATCATTTGGATCGTTGAAAGTTGGAAAGACAATCCCACCATTTGCGGTGTAGTAGTTGACGTAGCTGGCTGCAAGACGGTCGCCTTCAAGACGAGGTAAGCTGCCGTCAACGGCGTCAACGCCTTCGCTTTCTTCTTTGGTGATCATAACCGGCTTTGGCACATACAGCTTTTCAACTTGAATCTTTCGACCACGGGCATCCGTTGCGTTACTCAAAATGTCGTAGTTTTCCTTTGAAATTTCGTATTGTGGGTCATTCTTGTCATCAGTCCAAGCTAAGGCAACAACTCCAGGCTTCACAAAGTTAGCGATGTTGTCAACGTGACCGTTGGTTTCATCCAAATAAATGCCCCGCTTGAGCCAAATCACCTTATCCAGGTTCAAGTATTCTTTTAAAACATTTTCAATTTGTTCTTTTGATAATTGTGAATTTCGACCTTTGGAAAGCAGGCATTCTTCGGTCGTAATCAAGGTTCCTTCACCATCAACGTGAATTGATCCGCCTTCCAAAATGAAGTCGTCCAAACGGTAACGATCGGCGTGCTCAAGTTCAGTGACTTTTTGAGCAACCCGGTCATCCTTATCCCATGGGAAGTACAGGCCATCAACCAGGCCGCCCCATGAGTTGAAGGTCCAGTCAACGCCGCGAAGTTCGCCTTCGTCATTGACCACGAAGCTTGGACCACAATCCCGGATCCAAGCATCATCACTGGAGATTTCAATCACTTCAACGTTGTCGGGTAACATATGACGCGCGTTGGCATACTGCCCATCGGAAACGCCAACTGTGACGTGTTCAAACTGAGAAATTGCTTTGGCAACATTGACAAATGTATGCTGTGCGGGTTTTGCGCCATTACGCCAGTTGTCCGGACGTTCTGGCCAGAGAATGTAGACACCCTTATGATGTTCAAATTCGCCAGGCATTCTGAAGCCGTCTTTTTTAGGTGATGATTGTAAAGTTTTCATCGTATTTTGCTCCTTACGTTAAATCGAGTTGTTGGTTTTCACTTAAAAATATACAACATTTTAAAAAAGGGAACCCCGCACTGGGTTCCCTTTTTTGTGATTATTTGTCTACTTTGTACCATTATTATGCCATATGATTTGCTGCGCCGTCAATTCAAACACTCTTAAACCACACTCAAAGAGATGCATCAATTCGCAGCTTTAATTTGAATCGCTGTACTTTGCCACCGGCGTTCATTGGCAACTGGTCAATTTGAATAAATTGCTTTGGAACCTTATAGTGGGCCAATCTTTGGCGGCCAAATTGAATGAGTTCCGGTTCAGAAATTGGTTGATTACCCACCACAAAGGCGACGGCGCGTTGACCCCACTTTGAGTCATCAACGCCAACAACGGCAATTTCATCAACATCAGGACGTTGCAGATAAACCGATTCAATTTCGTCAGGGAAAATGTTCTCACCACCAGAAATAATCATGTCGTCGATCCGACCATCGATATATAAAAAGCCGTCGCTGTCAAAATGGCCAATATCACCTGTCCGATACCACCCATCGGCGGTCAACTTGTCAGACAATGCCTGGGGTCGATTTAAATAACCAACCGTCAGTGCCGGTGTTTTCAATAACACTTCTTGGTTCTTTTCTGCTAATTTGAGTTGGGTCAAAAACAGCGGTTTGCCGACAGAACCAATTCGTGAATCAGCATCTGCATCATTTAGGGCAACAATCTGCGAACAGGTCTCCGTCATACCGTACGATTGAACAACCGGGATTGTTAATTGACGGCAGTCCTTCAACGTTTCAAGGTCAATCGGCCCGCCACCCAGTAACATGCATCTAAAATGCACGTTATAAACATTGCCCTTTTCACGCCGCAAACCCAAGAGTTTTTTGAGCATATAAGGCACAACCGAAATTGTTGAAATCGGTTCAGTAGTTAAAATACGGTCAACGACAACTGGGTTAAAGTGGTCCACCAGCCGGACCGTCATCCCATAAATCAACCCCCGCATCATAATCGAAAAGCCACTAATGTGAAAAATTGGCACTGCACAAAGCCATTCGTCATGTCCAGTCAGCCCAAGGTTAAGCGATGATGAAACTGCTGAGGCAAAGTGGTTGCCGAAGGTTTGCATCACGCCCTTTGGTGCACCGGTCGTTCCCGACGTGTACATAATACTTGCGACATCCGCGTTATTAAATTGATCCACCAATTGATGGGGCTGGGCATCGATTTGCCTGAGCGCGCTGAATTTCATAAATGGGGCCCGAAAATCGGGTCGCCAAAGTGCATCGTCGACCAAGCACACCGCTGCTTGACTGTCAGCCAGTTGACGGCCAATTTCTTCATCTGACAAGCGCCAGTTAATCCAGACAATCGTCTTTCCAGTGCCTAAAACCGCCAGTGCCATCAGATAGCCGGCCAACGAATTTCTAGTCATCATCGCAACCCGCTCGCCTTTTACGGCAGGAGATGCCAGCAATTTCCCAGCAGTCACTTTAACTCGTGACTTCAACTCAGTAAACGTGAGCCGTGTCTGACCATCATCGACCGCAAGTTTGGCTGGTGAAATCAGTGCTTGTTTTAAAATCCAATTATCCAACGCCTTCAACCTCTTTATGGAAATTTGGGGAACTGGTCGAAGTCCGGCTTGCGCTTTTCATTAAAAGCATCCCGGCCTTCTTTTCCTTCGTCCGTGGTATAAAATAACATCGTCGCATCGCCACCCAGCTGCTGGAGGCCAGCCAAGCCATCTGTGTCAGCGTTCATAGCCGCCTTGATAAACCGCAGGGCAGTTGGGGACTTTTGTAGGATTTCGTAACACCAATCAAGGGTTTCGGATTCAACATCTTTAAGCGGAACTACTTTGTTAATCCAGTTCATTTGAAACGCTTCTTCAGCACTGTAGAAATGATTTAGGAACCAGACTTCTTTGGCCCGTTTATGGCCGATCACCCGGGCTAAATAACCAGAGCCGTAGCCTGCGTCAAAGCTGCCGACTTTCGGTCCGGTTTGGCCAAACTGCGCATTGTCAGCGGCAATCGTCAAATCACAAACCAGCTGAAGAATATTTCCGCCGCCGACTGACCAGCCCTTCACCATGGCGATGACCGGCTTTGGGATAATTCGAATTAAGTGCTGAAGGTCGAGCACGTTCAACCTTGCGATGTGGTCTGGGCCAACGTATCCGCCGTTACCGCGAACACCTTGGTCGCCACCCGAAGAAAAGGCCTTGTCGCCCGCACCGGTTAGGATAATGACCCCAATTGTGCTATCATCACGACAGATATTAAATGCATCAATCATTTCTTGGATGGTGACCGGCGTAAATGCGTTCATCTTTTCAGGTCGATTCATGGTAATTTTGGCAATTTTATCTGCCCGTTCAAAAATAATTTCTTTGTATGATTTTACTGCTTCCCATTTAACTGAAGTCATTTGTTTTTATCCTTTCAACCATGGAGTGTGAATAAATTGTCTAATTTAATTGAATTGCTGGGGATTCAAACCGTTTCCGTCAGCAAAACTAAAGTTATTATATCACTAGAAGTCACTGATTCTGTCAAACAACCGTATGGTATCGTCCACGGAGGGATCAACTCGGTCCTGGCGGAAACGGCGGCCTCGATTGGGGCAAATCGGCTCCTCGACTCGGACCGATATGCAGTCGGGATTAATATCTCAACTCAACATCTAATGCCGGCCGAATCAGGAACTCTGGTGGCAACCGCTGAACCACTGCATGTCGGCAATCGAATTCAGACTTGGCAGGTAGAAATTGCGAATAACAACGTTCTGACCAGTACCAGTGTGGTCACATTGACGACGCTCAAAAAATAAGTGTGCACTAAACAGCGGTTAGCTTCCAGAGTAAAAGAAAAGGTTCGGAGATGAACAAAGGCGTTCATTGCCGAACCTTTTTACTTTTCCTTTTACCTAGCGAAAACGTGCTTCGATGGCCGCAAACAGTGTGCAGCGCCTAGTCCTGTGGACGACGCAACTGATGCTAACTTCTAAGGGGAATTCAACCAAAGCCCCAAGTTCCGGGGCTTTGCTTAAATCCCCCTTAGAAACCGCATCACCCGTTGCTCGGCGCACTACTTGATGAAGATGTTCGTTTTACCTTTCCT
>NZ_JAXGWW010000151.1:0-4876 GCF_040773105.1 Lentilactobacillus sp. | reverse complement strand
TCGAGTAATTGTTCTTTCATGTTTGAAATTCCTCCAATAAGTTACTTACTTTTTATTAGTCAATAGGTTAATCATACAGATTGATAAATGGGATGTCAACCAAAATCAACCGAAATTCTTTTATACTAATAGAGTAGCACAGATATGAGGTGGATGGCTTGATGGGGGTCAAGTTTTTTGTTATCATTCCTTATTTTTTATACAAAAATTGCCATTAGTAACAGATGGCCCGTTACTAATGGCAGAAGTTAAAGACTTAAAGGAATCCAATTAAGCAGCAATTGTATTGGCTGCTGGAACGTCTAATTGATCATTTGAAGATTGGCTTGTTGCTTGAGCAAGAAAAGCTTCAATATTGTTCATATAGTCCTGAACGGCGTTGCTTGCTGATGCGTGGCCGCCAACGTGACCATCGAGAATCCAAAGCTTTTTGTCTGATGAAGCACTCATGTTGTACATGGTTTGAGTTTCACTATCAGGGATGAATGCATCATCTTGCGTTGAAATGAACAGGGTTGGTAACTTCGAGTTCTTAACAGCGGTAATTCCAGAAACATCATCCAAATTAAAGCCTTGAACAAATTTGTTAATGTTATTCATCGCAGTTAATAATTGATCGAATGGGACCAAAGGAATTGAGCCATTGAGGTTCCAACCAATCTTCGAAGTGATGCTGTTGAGACTATTGGCCGCCCCGTTATATAAATGATAAATCAATGAGGGAAGTGTCGAGAAGCCACAATCCGCAATGGTTGCTTTAACAGAAGAAGGCAGGTTGCCTGAACCAGCGTATTGAAGTGCTGTGTCAGCACCCAATGATTGACCATACAAAACAATCTGGCTGTCTTTGCCGTTGACTTGATCAATCTGGTTGATCCAGTTCACCCAATCCTGCTTATCCTTATTACCAAAAGTCAGCCATTCACCATCACTGGCGTTCTGACCACGAGTGTAGGGCATCAATACGTTGTAGCCCAAATCATAAAACATCTTGGAAATCCGGCCCATGCCTTCAGGTTCGGTCGTCCAGCCCTGACCATAAATAATGGTCTTTTTTGAGTCGCCATTCTTAATGTAGGTTGCTCTGGCTGTCCCGGTTTTATCCGCAAACGGCACCTCCCACGTCTCTTTTTGAACACGGTTATCGTACCAGTCTTGTGCATCTGTATAGTACGTCTTAACGTAGTCCGGATTGTATTTTTGATCCAAATCTGCCCAGTTCTGGCTGACATCCCAACGATTAGGGGATAAGAGCGTTCGGAAATGAGAGATAAATTGGGCACCTTGACGGCTGGCAACTAACGGATAAATGATTGAGCCGGCGATTCCACTTGTGATACCCGTAAAGAAGTTGATGAATGGATTATCACTTGACTGCTTGATAGCGGGATCTGTGGAATTTCCAATATCAGAAACGTTAATATCGTTTTTATTTGTTTCCGTTGCCGGTGTCGTTGTGGCGGCAGTTTCAGAATTTGTATCAGATACGTTGCCGACAGCGTTCTGATCTTCAGTTGTCTGCTCAGTTGTTGTATCAGCTGGGCTTGGAGTTGCGACCGGCTGATCGCTTGTCGACATGTTTTCAGTCGACGAATCAGTAGATTGACTGTCTGAGGATGCAGACGACTCATTTGTCTGGGGGATACCTGATGGCGCACTTGACTGCTGAGTGGCTGTCGTATCTGAGGTGTTTGTATCGGTACTTTCAACGGACTGAGTTGATTGCGCTGCCGGATCGGTGTTGGTTGATGACGGTGAGTCACTTGTGGACGAACTATCCGCAGGTGATGTGACTGTCGGTTCAGCCGTTGTTTGCACTTGGGAAGAATCTGCGTATGTAGGGTTACTAATTAACAGAAATCCGAAGACGATGGCCAATGCTGCAGTGAATTTCAACGTGTGCTGAAAGTGTTTTGCTGTATTCATTATATATATTTCTCCTTTCTTAATATTTGCAGAACTCTTATATTATATATGTAAGGCGTATATCTGTATAGTGCTAATCTCTATTCAAGCACAAAAAAAGAACCAGCAACCGAAATTGCTGGTTCTTTTAAAAGTTTAAACTAATAAATTAGTCTTCAACTGGTGTAACGTTAGCAGCTTGTGGTCCACGGTCGCTGTCTTCAACGTCAAGAGTAACTTTTTGGCCTTCATCTAATGACTTGAAGCCGTCTTTGTTGATAGCTGAGAAGTGAACAAATACGTCACCATCGTCAGTAGTAATGAAGCCATAACCTTTATCAGCGTTGAACCATTTAACAGTACCTTGTTTCATAATATATGAAACCTCCTTGCGCTTTAAGCGCATAATTATATTTAATGTATCAAGTTGCAGTGATTCCAAGGAGTTATTTCATAAAACTATAAAACAAATACCTTTGAAAATCGAACCCTTAAACACATTAGCTATAATATACCAACATCCTTAGTCATTGTCAAATGCGAATCTGCAAAATTCGGGATTATGATGCAACGGCTTGCTTAGCTGCCACTGGTTCAACCTTAATTGCATCGTTATTTAAAACGACTTTGAAATCTTTGACATCAGGATTTTGCAGGTAACTGTTCGTCAATTTGTCAGTAATTTCCTTGGTGATCACTCTGTGCATTGGACGGGCACCGAGCTCTTTGCTGTAACCCAAGTCAACTAACTTATTTTTGGCATCGGCAGTTACGTCGAAGTGAATGCCACGTGATTTGCCAACTAAAGCGTTAAGATCATGGAGCATTAAATCAAGGATCTTCAGCAGGTCAGGCTTGGTGAGTGAATTGAACTGAACGATGTCATCAATTCGGTTCAAGAATTCAAGCTTGAAGTATGGCTTCAGTCTGTCAATGACATCTTGCTTGTTGTCAGCTTCGGATTGGCCCGCGTTACTGGTCATGATAATCACGGTGTTGCTAAAATCAACCGTGCGGCCTTGGGCATCCGATAAGCGACCATCGTCAAGAATTTGAAGTAACAGGTTCAAGACATCTGGATGAGCCTTTTCGATTTCGTCCATGAGAATCAGGCTGTATGGATGACGACGGACCTGTTCGGTCAAACGACCGCCTTCCTCGTAGCCAACGTAACCGGGAGCGGAGCCAATCAGCTTACTTGCACTGATCTTATCCATGTACTCTGACATATCATATCTAAACATGGCTTTGGTCGTGCCGAAGAGTTCCTTGGCAAGTGCTTTGGCAGTTTGCGTCTTACCAACGCCAGTCGGGCCGACAAACAAGAAACTGCCGATTGGTCGATTGCCTTCAGTGAAGCCGACTCGACTCCGCCGAACGGCCGCTGAAATTGCTTCAAGCGCTTTATCTTGGCCAATGACTTCTTTCTTTAAATCTGTATCCAAATGATTCAATTGGTTGACTTCGTTCTTGTTGACATCTGTTACAGGAACGCCAGTGATCCGTTCAACAACAGATTGAATGATTTCTGGTGTAACTTTTGGTGTTGCCACCTTGGTACCACTATCAATGTTGTTGATCTGGTCTTGAACCTGATCCAACTTGTCGCGTAACTTGGCAGCCCGTTCAAAATCTTCTTTTTGTGAGGCGGCTTTCTTTTGTTTTTCAAGTTGTTCAGCTTCTTGCTGGAGTGTTGATTTGTCTTTGGTTAATGAGGATCCCATCGCAACCTTGGCGCCGGCCTGGTCAATCAGGTCAATCGCCTTATCAGGATTCATTCGGTCTTGAATGTAGCGGTTGCTCAAGGATACTGCGGCTTTCAACGCGTCAGCGGTATATTGAACGTGGTGGAACTTCTCGTACTTTGGTGCCAAGCCTTTGATAATCGTCAACGTGTCCTGTTCACTTGGCTCATTGACCATAATTGGTTGGAAACGACGTGCCAGTGCCTGGTCTTTTTCAATATCTCGGTACTCATTGCTGGTCGTTGCACCAATTAATTGGAAGTCACCACGTGCCAGTTTTGGCTTTAAAATGTTTCCGGCGTCCATCTTGTCACCTTCACCGGTTGAACCAGCCCCAATGATTTGGTGGATTTCATCGATAAATAGAATGACGTTCTTATCTTTAGAAACGTCGTCGATTAATTTCTTCATTCGTTCCTCGAATTGGCCACGGATTCCGGTTCCTTGGACAAGTGAAACGACATCAATTGAGATAATCTTCTTGTTCAGAAGCTTTTCAGAAACGTCGCCGGCAACAATCTTTTGGGCCAGGCCTTCTACCACGGCAGTTTTTCCGACACCGGCTTCACCGATCAAGACAGGATTGTTCTTCGTTCGACGACTCAGCACTTCTTCCATCTGTTCAATTTCTTTATCACGGCCAATAACTGGATCGAGCTTACCGTCTTTTGCCATTTGTGTTAAATCAGTTCCGTATTCATCTAACAAAGTTTTCTTTTGTTGAGGTCTGCGTTCTTGAACCTGAATGGGTTGTTGACGCATTTGTTGACCATTGTTGGAATCAGACATCGCGTTTTTGAAGAATGGATCGTTAAAAATGTCATCAAAACCGTTAGCTCCAAAAATATCGTTATTCATAGGCAATACCCCCATATTCTAAGTGATTATTAATGATTAATTTAAAAAACGTTCCAGTGGGGCGAACATCCATTCCCCTCTCAAACAACTATATAATATCATATATATGTAATGGATACAAGAAAACGGCTTGGAAATATTTGTTAGATAAACGCCGTTAAAACAACGTTTTACCGGGTATATTCCAGATTTAACAAAATAAAAATAGCACTCTATAATTCAGAGTGCTAACAATTAATGTAATTTTTACTCAACTATCGAATACTAATTAATCCGTAATTTCAAACGTGAAGGCAACGGAATCCTTTAAGGTGTCGTGGACCGTGCAAAGGTGGATGGTGTCTTCAATGAACTTGTCGTTGCCAGCT
>NZ_JAXGWW010000150.1:0-4893 GCF_040773105.1 Lentilactobacillus sp. | reverse complement strand
ATGAAAATAATACAAGTAAAGGAAATGCGTTTATGAGTCGAAAATTACAGTTAAACTTAACTGAACTGGATCATACCCGGTCATCAAAAGTGACCGATCAATATCGGGACACCAAGTATTTAATTGTCGGAAAGTGGGGACTCATTTCCGATACCTTTTCCATCTATTCAATTACCGGCGAGCTACTTGTATCCGTTCGACAACAATCAATGGGCATGACGCCGAAGTTTGATTTGTATTATCTGGACCAGTTTGTTGGGACCTCAGTCATTCATTTTACGATGCACTACACGACCATTTTTATTAATGGGATTAACTGGCTGATTACGGGAAATCAAGACAAACAATCGTACAGGATTACCCGCGGCCGGACGCATATTGCCACTATCAAGTCATACAGTCAATCTGACCAGGTTATCCGAATCATGTCAGTTGACAACATTGACCACGAACCGCTGGTGTTGGCCATTGCGGCCTTGCTTAACCATCCCTCTCTCGTCCATGCTTCCAGACTGAAATTAAGCGTTTTGGAAAAGATTTCAGATCCCAAGCTCGAAAGTGAAAACATCCAAACCCTTCATAACAAATGAAAATAAGCGTTGAAAGCAAGCCATCTCTGGTTGCTTCAACGCTTTTTGTTTACTCATATTCAGCTTAGTAATGTTTCATGACCCGATCAATCTGACGCTTCTGGTCACGGCGCTTGATCGTTTCTCGCTTATCAAATTCCCGTTTACCTTTGGCCACACCAATTAACACTTTGGCGAAACCATTTTTTAGATAAACTTTCAAGGGAACAATTGTGATCCCCTTATCCTTTGTCGCTTCAGCAAGGCGATGAATTTGCTTTTTGTGAAGCAGCAGCTTCCGGTTTCGAAGTGGGTCATGGTTAAATTGATTGCCCTGGGCGTACTCACTAATATGAACGTTCATCATATAAGCTTCGCCGTTTCGAATCTGAACGAACCCGTCCTTCAAATTAATTCGCCGATCACGAATTGATTTGATTTCGGTTCCGGTCAAAACAATGCCGGCTTCGACCGTTTCCAAAATGGAATAGTCGTGGCGGGCTTTTTTATTTTGGGCCATCAAATTATCATTATTGTGCTGTTTTTTCCCTTTGGCCATTCGACCACCTCGTTTACATCTTAATGCTTATTGTGATTCTGGTGCCCATTATTGCCGCGTGAATGATTATTATTTCTGCCACGGTTGTTATTGTTTGAATGATTTGAGTGGTTGTTCCCATGACGATCATTGCTGCGATGGTCATTACTGTGGTATGTTCGCTTTGGCAGCATGTTGCTCTGTGGCGTTTTTTCAGGATCCACAATATCAAAATCAACGGCACTTTGCTTAACATCAACGTTGACAACCTTAACTCTAATTGGTTGGCCCATCTTGTAGGTCCGGCGGGTATTTCTGCCGACCAAGGCCATAAACTGCTCAACGTATTGGTAATAGTCGTCGTTCATTCGGCTAATGTGAACCAAGCCCTCAACGGTGTTGGGTAATTCAATAAACAACCCAAACTTCATAACTGAACTGACAACCCCATCAAACTCTTCGCCAAGGTGGTCGTTCATATATTCAGCCTTCTTCATCGCATCAGTATCCCGCTCGGCGTCAACAGCCCGTCGTTCGTATTCGGAAGTCGTGGTGGCAATTTCGTCCAAGACATTCGCGTAACGCTTCTTGGTTTCATCGTTAATGCCGTTATCTTCATAGTAGTGAATCAAACGGTGGACCATCGTGTCCGGATAACGACGAATTGGTGATGTAAAGTGGGTATAAAATGGTGCAGCTAAGCCGAAGTGACCAAGAGATTGGTCAGCGTAACGAGCTTGTTTTAAGCTCCGCAACAGCATAACCGAAACCATCATTTCTTCAGGCTTGCCGGCAACTTTTTTCAAAACGTTTTGTAACGTCTTGGGGGTGACGTGTTCAGGATCACCCTTAACGTTGATTCCAAATGCAGTCAACGTTTCAAAGAAGCTTCTAATCCGGTCAGCATCAGGCGTTTCATGGACCCGGTAAATAAACGGCACGTGGCTTTCGTAATAGTGCTTGGCAACTGTTTCATTGGCTGCCAGCATAAACGACTCAATCATCCGTTCAGCAGTTCCACGAACCCGGAGCTTAATGTCGATTGGATGTCCCTTTTCGTCAACAATGATTTCAGCTTCGTTGTCGTCAAAATCAATGGCACCCCGTGATTTACGGTGTTTGTACAAAATCTTGTGAAGCTCACCCATCGTTTCAAACATTGGTACCAATCGCTTGTATCGATCGATTGTTTTTTCATCGTGAGATTCCAAAATATTATTAACCGCCGTATAAGTCATTCGGGCAGTTGACCGCATCAAACTTGGATGAATCCGGTGTTTGATGATATTGCCGGACTGATCGATTTCCATCTCACAGCTCATACAAAGACGGAGTTGACCCTCATTTAGGGAACAAATTCCGTTCGATAAACGACGTGGCAGCATTGGAATAACCCGGTCGGTTAAATAAACCGATGTCCCACGACGGAAGGCTTCCTTATCAATGGCGCTTCCCGGCTTAACGTAATGGCTCACGTCAGCGATATGAACACCCAAATGATAATTGCCGTTTGGCAGTTTCCAAGCGGTAACCGCATCATCCAAATCTTTAGATGATTCCCCATCAATAGTAACCAAGTCCTGGTCGGTAATATCTTCTCGACCGACTTTTTCTTCTTCGGTCACGTGATCTGGAATTGCGTCGGCTGCTTGAATAACATCCTCAGGAAATTCTGCTGGAATGTCATGGGCGTACACAATTTGTAAAATGTCGATTCCGGGATCATCAACCGAACCGATCACTTCGTCGGCAATCCCCACCATGTATTCGGGATGCTTGGCATCCGGATACTCGGTAATTTGGGCAGTAATCACTTCACCCGGCGTTGGCTTTAGACCAACATCGTTGATATAAAACTTGTATTTGGCAATCTTTTTGTCGTTTAACGTCAATTGGCCAATATAGCCCTTATCGTCGTCGCTTACTTGAAACGGCCCCACAACACGGGTATATTTATGTTCAGCGATGCCAACCACTTTACCTTCTGGGCCGCGGTCCGAACCTGGTTGGGCCGGCCGGACAATTTCCATTTCAACCGTATCACCATTTAAGGCGTTCATGGTATTGTCAGGGGCAATATAAGCGTCCGGAGCGGTTTCATCATACGCGACGAAACCAAATCCTTTATCATTGGCATGGAAGGTTCCGGTTAACTTTTGTTTATCAGGATTCATCTGAAATTTCCCTTCATCAGTCACAACTGCGATCCCATCACGCTCAAGGGCAGCCAACTCTTGGACAATCAATTTGAATGCGGCTGATCCGTGGGTACGTAAAACATCGGCAATCTTTTCGACAGTAAATACGTTATCCGGATAAGTCCGCAGAACGTTTTCTATTTGAATTTTTAAATCATTATCTTGCAATCTATATTCCTCGTATTATTCATAAAGTTTTGTTAGAAATTCTGTTAAGTCCGATTCGAGTTGCTTATGGGCGCTGTTGACAGTAATCATATGACTGGCATTGGGGTATTCATGATAACTGACTTGGCTGTTGATTAACCCGTCTCGAAGCGATTTGGCACTCTGTGGATTCACGATTTCATCGCTCAATCCCTGACCAATGAAGTAAGGTTGATGAATTTTGGGCAAATCCTCGGCAACGCCAACCGTGAAGTCGGCAATTTTTCCAAGTAATTGATCAATATTATCATCCAACCACTTTAACTTTGAATTCATAATGGCTTCATTGGTTTGAAAGCGCACAAAGTTAGCCTTGGCCATTTGCATGAAGGTGTTGTGGACGCTAAATTGTCGTTTGCGGACAATTGGGGAGCCTAATGAGCCGCCACCAACCAGTTGCGGATCATTTTCCAGGGCCTTCGCCGCAAAAATGCCGCCAAGTGAAATCCCAAAAATACTGATTTGGCGATATCCCCGGTCTCGCAAAAATTGAATTGCGGCCTGAGCGTCCTGCCACCATCGTTCAGGTGTTCCTTGAAGTAATATGTCAGTGAAGTCTGCAGTCCCATGTCCGGTAAACATCGGCGCATAGACTGTGTAGTTCTGACGTTCCAAATACCTTGCCAACATTCGAACGTCCACCGGACCGCTCGCAAACGCGTGCAGCAAAATCACTGCTTGAGGGCCGTGTTCGAAATAAAAAGATTTTACTGGGACTTGCATCGCACTCATCCTTTCATGTCACCTCTTCAATTATAATAAAAATCCTCCTGCATTTAAACAGGAGGATTGAATACTAATGAGATGATATCCAAACTAATGCAAGTGCTAAGAGAAAGAAAATTATCCCTAAAACAAGTGTCGTTTTTTGCATGAATGCTTCAAAGCCACGTGGCTTCTGCTTGGCAAACAAGTCATCGGCCCCACCAGTTAAGGCAGACATGGCGTCATTAGTCTTTGATGGTTGCATTAATACTGAGATTGTAATTAACACACAGTCGATCAGCAATAATGTTAACAAAAAATTGTACACGTTGATAGCCTCCTACCGTTCAATCGGCTTAATACTACTCTTACTAAACTAACACATTATAGCAGAATTCGCTACCTTTTGTAATTAAGTTTCGTTTGTTAATGCAATAATTTTTTGTGTAATTGCATGCTGATTCTTGGTTGAAACGTTGATAAAAAGCGTATCGCCCCAACGAACCAGCGTATCACCTGCCGGAATGATTTCAACGCCATTTCGTTCAATCTTTGTGAGCAGGGACCCGGTTGGCCACTCGATCTGGCGAACTTTTTTGCCATCCATATCAGATCCGGCGTACACACTGACCATAATTTGAACGGATCGGCCAAGATTTAACTGGCTTTGAACCTT
>NZ_JAXGWW010000149.1:0-5077 GCF_040773105.1 Lentilactobacillus sp. | reverse complement strand
GTTGAAGTCGGGATTGGCAA
This sequence comes from Lentilactobacillus sp., assembly GCF_040773105.1. NCBI lineage: Bacteria > Bacillati > Bacillota > Bacilli > Lactobacillales > Lactobacillaceae > Lentilactobacillus > Lentilactobacillus sp. The sequence goes on along the minus strand of NZ_JAXGWW010000149.1, from coordinate 5,057 downwards.
GGGTCGGTTTATTATTGAAACTGCCAAGCTGCATCCCGAGATCAATTATATCGGGATTGAATTGCAGACATCTGTCATTGCAACCGCCCTTAGAACCTTCATGGATAATCCATTGCCTAATGTTCAATTCGTATTGACGGACGGCGCCAATTTGGATGAATTGTTTTACCAAAATGAAGTTCAAAAAATCTTTTTGAATTTTTCTGATCCATGGCCAAAGAAACGTCACGCTAAACGGCGATTAACGTCACCACTGTTTTTAAAAACTTATCAAACGGTATTGGCAGACGACGGCAATATTGAATTTAAGACCGATAATCGGGGCCTGTTTGAATATACTTTGGTGACCATGAATAATTTTCCGATGACATTTGAGTACGTATCCTTGAATTTACACCAGTCACCGGAAAACGAATCAAATGTTGAAACCGAATATGAGCAAAAATTCAGTCCCAAGGGACCAATTTATAAGTTGATCGCGCATTTTACAACTGAACAACCTGGTGATTAAGAATTTTGCCGGTTGCATCGTTAACCCAGTATTCCTCTGACCGAAGTTGGCCGTTGTTATCCACAAAATTATAGCCAAAGTGAAATGGAACGTTCATTTGGTCAGGCAAGGGTTCAATACTCCAGCTTCCAAGATACTGAAGGTCTTTCAATGTCGCCAATTCTCTGGTATTCTTAACAATAGCCGCAAAATATTTTTCACGGCTTTTATTTGATTTGGATAGGGCATAGTAACTGGCAGCCAATGCTGCTAAAGAGATTCCGTAGAAGAGCGTTTGTTTTTTCATTTCGACACCTTTTTCTTTTATGTAATTAGGTATACTTTAATCTATTCAGGGACGATGAGCAAACTTGAACTGAAGACTATCGATTTGCGTTACAATGTACTTTACATTAGTAAGTGGAGGATGATCACTGTGAAAGATTTAGCAAAAACAAATTTAACTGACCTCACCAAACAACTGCAAAGCGGCAAGTATATGCTGTTCTTTACGGCGGACTGGTGCCCGGACTGCCGGTTTATCAAACCCGCAATGCCCGCAATTGAAGCCGAATATCCTGACTATACCTTTTTAAAGGTCGATCGTGACGAAAATATCGATTTAGCCGGCGAAATGGGCATTATGGGCATCCCAAGCTTTGTTGCTTATTCAGATGGTCAAGAAATCGGTCGATTCAACAATGGCGACCGCAAAACGAAGCAAGAAGTTGAAAGTTTCATTAACTCATTAGCAAGTACTGTTGAAAAATAATTAATCGTTGGAAGGAATTTTGAAATGTTAATCGCAAGTTATAACCCACAAAGTACTGGTGACACAATGGTCCTGATTATGAATCCGGATGTCGCCGATCAACAAGTGTCCATTCATGATGACGTCGCCCGAATTTTCGATGAAAAGACTAACCGGACGTTGGGATACAACTTTTTAAAGGCGAGTGAAATTCTTCCTGAGATTGTCACAGAAAACGGTCAAGTCAACTTGACCAGCGAACAGGTTCAGAAGCTGAACGATTATTTAACCAACCACGGTTTTCCGGGGGATGTCGAATTCGATGATCAACCGAAATTTGTGGTGGGCTACGTCGAATCACTTGAAGATCACCCTAATTCAAATCATTTGCAAATTGCCACAACTGACATCGGTCGTGATAAGAAATTGCAGATTGTTAGCGGGTCGCCGAATATGCGCGAAAATATTAAGGTTGTCGTTGCTTTGAGTGGTGCGATGATGCCAGATGGCCAGATCATTTGGCCTGGTGAATTGCGGGGCGTTAAAAGTGAAGGCATGATCTGTTCAGGTCGTGAATTGGCTTTGCCCAATGCACCACAAGTTCCCGGGGCATTGATTTTACCGGATGATTATCAAGTGGGAACGGCATTTGATTTCAAAAAGGCACAACATTTATTTGACTAAACTATTTTGGGTGGATGAGTATGAAGCATTATGATGGACCAGCTTTTTATCGGCGTAAGGGAATCTCAAGAAAACCGGTATCAAAGCCAGTTAACGAGATGACAACTGAACAAGTAAGAGACACCCAAGAAAAGCCGTCAAGACACGTTCTTGATCGAACTTTGGTTAACCAAGATAACCAAGACGATGAAACGCCTGCTTTTTTGAAGGAAATCAAAAACTTTAAACCACAAAAGCGTTCAAAATCCGAAAAACGTAAGCAGCAAATTAAAACGAATTACTTTCTCAGCCAATCGCATCGACGTCATCGGTTATACGATGAGTTGACGCGTGAGCTGAGACTTACATATGATGATTTGATTTTGATTGCACCCGATCAAAACGAAGTCGAAGATGATGTTGTTCATACAACAAATGATCATTCTGATGATAAAATTGACGCTAATCAATCGGCACAAGAACCATTAGTGACGACTAAAAAAGTTCCGGAACAAATGCAACCGAAAAGTTCTGAACAACTGACACGGGAACCCCGTAACCGCTATGAACGTCGACATTTGAATCAACAGTCACGAAAGAAGTTGAAACGGCACGGACTTGGCCAATCGTTCAAGTCAATTATTAATCATGAACAGGCCAGTAAACCTGACCTTTCTTTGTTTGCCAAAAAAACGTCCCCCCAGGTGGATCATGCAAAGCTTGAATCCAACAAACCAAACGGAACAGAGCAACCTGTGACCACCGAAAACACATCAAAAGCAAACGAAGAGCGGGGGTATCAACTGCCACCGTTATCGTTGCTTGCCAAGCCAAAATCAACGGCATCTGATTCGATTGACGAGTGGATTGCCCACCAGTCTGATATTTTAAACAAAACATTTGCGGCCTTTAAGGTTAATGCCAAGGTCGTTGCTTGGACAAATGGGCCAACGGTCACCCAGTTTCAAGTCAAGCTGGCACTGGGCGTGAAAGTCAGTCGCATCACTAATTTAACTGATGATTTGAAGTTGGCGCTTGCCGCTAAGGACATTCGAATTGAAGCGCCGATTCCCGGCAAGACAACTGTCGGGATCGAGATCCCAAATCCTGAACCCCGACCGGTAGTTTTATCTGAAATTATTTCAACCGATCACTTTAGAAACAGTCAATCACCTTTGACAACTGCTTTAGGGGTTGATTTGTCGGGTATTCCAAGAACTGCGGATATCCGCAAGATGCCCCATGGTCTGATTGCCGGGGCAACCGGTTCCGGGAAGAGTGTATTTATCAATAGTTTGCTGGTCTCATTATTGTATAAGGCAACTCCAGCGGATCTGTGCTTATTGCTAATTGACACCAAAGCGTTTGAATTGGCACCATATGACGGGGTTCCCCATTTGCTTTCACCCGTTATCTCCGATCCCAAGACAGCTGCTGCTGCATTAAAGTGGGTGACTCAAGAAATGGATGAACGTTATGAAAAGCTGGCAGCAGCCGGGGCTAAAAACATTGAGCAGTTTAACCGCCAAGCGACCGAAGCAAAAGAATTTGGTTTGAAAATGCCCTATATTTTGGTCATTATTGATGAATTAGCCGACTTGATGATGGTTGCTTCCAGCGAAGTTGAAGATTATATTGTCAGAATTACCCAAAAGGCACGGGCTGCTGGGATTCATTTAATCGTTGCGACTCAACGGCCAAGTGTTGACATTGTGACTGGAACCATTAAAAATAATATTCCAAGTCGAATTGCTTTCATGGTTTCCAGCCAAGTCGATTCCAGAACCATTCTTGATTCTGCCGGAGCGGAACGATTGCTTGGGCGAGGGGACATGCTTTATTTGGGTAGCGGTGCCAACCAGCCCGTTCGGCTTCAAGGCGCGTTCGTAACCAACCAGGAACTTGACGGGATTGTGGATTTTGTCCGCCAGCAAGGCGAGCCGCACTATTTGTTCACCCCGGAAAGTTTGAAAAAGACGACCAGTGAAACGCAGTCCGAGGATCGATTAATGCCACAAGTTATGAAATATATAGCAAAAGAAGACACAATTTCCACGTCAAAGCTTCAACGTGTATTTTCAATCGGTTATAATAGAGCTGCAAACATTATTGATCATTTGCAGGATAAAGATTTGGTTTCAGAGCAACAAGGTTCAAAGCCGCGAACGGTTTACTACAAACCTGCGGCAGAAAAGCCTGCTCCGGAGCTACCTGATAATCATCAAAAATAAAGTAATGGATAGGTAGGATGTCTAATGAATTCAGATACGGTATATCATTTTGTAGGAATTAAAGGGACTGGAATGGCTGCGATGGCGCTTATTTTACATGACCGTGGTGAAAAGGTTCAGGGATCAGATATTGATCAGTACACGTTCACACAGCGTGGGCTTGAACAAGCAGGGATTAAAATTTTGCCATTTGATGTCAATAACATCCATGAGGGATTGACCGTCATTGCGGGAAATTCATTTACGGATGATCATCCTGAAATCAAAAAAGCTCGTGAGATGGGCTTAACTGTGTACCGTTATCATCAATTTTTAGGGAAAATTATTAAGGGAAAAACCAGTATCGGCGTTTCTGGCGCCCATGGTAAAACAAGTACGACCGGTCTTTTGGCCCATGTTCTTTCCGGAATTGCCCCAACTGATTATTTAATTGGCGATGGGTCTGGTAAAGGGGTTCCCAATGCCCGTTTCTTTGTTTACGAAGCTGACGAATACCGGCGTCATTTCTTAGCCACAGAGCCTGATTATGCCATCATGACCAATATTGATTTTGATCATCCTGATTACTACAAAAGTATTGATGATGTGCAAGATGCATTTCAAACGTTTGCTAATCAAACCAAAAAAGGCATTTTTGCCTGGGGTGATGACAAACGGCTTCGCGAATTAAAGGCCAACGTTCCGATTTATTATTATGGTCTTCATGATACGGATGATTTTCAAGCGGTTGATGTCAAACGAACGACCAGCGGGTCAAGCTTTGACGTGACCTACAAGGGCAAGAACCTTGGTAACTTCTCGGTACCGCTGTTCGGCGAGCACAACATCTTTAACTCGTTAGCCGTGATTGCGGTTGCTTATTTCGAAGACGTTGATCTTGATGAAATTCGTAAGGAACTTCAAACATTCCAAGGGGTTAAGC
>NZ_JAXGWW010000148.1:0-5108 GCF_040773105.1 Lentilactobacillus sp. | reverse complement strand
CTACCAAGGCCGACTCTGCAAATCTGAGTGATGGGATTTATACCGTCCCGGTCACACTATTAAAGAGTGGGAGTAGCACTACTTCCATGGCCAACCATTTCTTTGATCAAACTGCCAATGTCACTGTTTCTAAGGGAAATTACAAGACAGTTTTGACGACCAACGGTGCCAACTATATTGCGTCCATATCAATGGGTGGGCAATCAGTTGGTCCAACGATTACCTCGGGGAATAACGGGACGTTGACATTCAACTTGACCAACCCAAGCAACATCATTCCAGTTAGTTTTACGCTGTACAATATTCCACTGATCAACACAATGCAGGAATCAGCTGACTTTTCATTTAACTGGGCAAACGCCACTAAACAGGCTGATTTACCCGAGGATACAAGTACAACCACTGACACAACACCCGCAGCTGATAGTTCCAGTGCGACTTCATCAAGTACAACCAGCACAACAACACAACCGGCAACGCCGACAACAACTAAGACGACCACAACCAAGAAATCAACTGTACCAACCACGACACGGACCTATGTTGTCTTAAAAGGCGATTCAAATTCAAAATCGATGGCCAACAATTACTACACACGAAAAGCGGTTATTAAGAAAGTTGCCAAGCACTACAATGTTCAACTTAAAGTTGCCTACAAGAAGAGCCTTAAACTAGGATCCAAGGCTGTTCGTCCAGTGACCATTAATGGTAAAAAAGTCAAAGCGTCAACCGTTACGTATGGTAAATCAGGCAGTAACTACACTATGACCTATTCATTTAATATCGCCTCACTTAAGACCTTAAAGCATGTGATTAAAGGGTCTATTCACGTCGTTGTGCCATACGCTAACATCAGCACAACTTGGCCGATTCGTTTTAAATTTAGCCAGAGCGCACCCGCTAAAGCGCATAAACACGCGGTCGCTTCAGCTGCCGTCATCAATAGGTCGAGTTCTGCACAACCTTCACAAGAAAAATTACCACAGACGAGTGACACAAGTGAAAACGGCCTATCATTTCTCGGCTTCGTTTTAGCCGGTGGATTGTCTTTTGTTTGGGGGAATAGCCATGAAATTCTCAAGTAAATTCAAGTTGTTACTTGGGTTGGTGATGACTTTGGGACTATTTGCTGTTGCTTCACCCAATGCAAATGCCCAGTCCATTTCTTATCACCCACTAAAATATGGGACGAATCAAACATCGATGGCTGACGGGTACTTCGTCAAGCCGGCACAAGTAGTCGTTAAAGACCACATGTACTATGTCACAATGCAAATTAAGACCGCTAAGAGCTTATCATCGTATCCCGTTAAAGTGATGTGGGTAAACGGCCGCGCACCGCTCAACGTTCGTAAAGCAAAGGATCGTGCCGGTAATTCGCATTTGTATTATTCATTTTATGCAAAGAGTCTTAGTAAACGGATCAATGCCAAGTTGGCAATTGACGTTCCCAAAGTTTATAAGGCCCGTCATTTAATCTCATTTAAATTCAGCACAGCGGGCTTGCCAAGCCTCGGCAGTGCCCATCGAAGTGTGACGACCAATTCGAGTCACACAACCGCAACAACGGCTCAAAAAGCCGCAAATTCGAGCACTTCCAGTCAACCAAAAAGCAAAGCCAATAAAACATCCAGTCAGTCACCGAAAGCAACCAAGAAGCATCAGTCGAAAAAAGCAACCAGCAAGAAGGCTGCTAAGAAAGAACCCAAAAAAGCTTCCAGTAGTTCCTCAACGCAGCCTGCTAAGAATGAGTCAACGACTTCCAAACCAGCCAAGAAAACTGCTGCCAAGCCAGTGACAACCAAGAAGAGCGGGATTCCTTGGATTGTTGGCGGTGTGACGTTGATTGCTGGTGTTTCTGCAGGTTTGTGGATTTACTTTAGACATTAGGGGGCACTTCGGAAATGAAAGGATCTCGTAAGATTGCCTTTGTTGTGCTCGCAGCTGTCTTGGTGGTTGGCGCGCTTTGTGGTATTTTTATCAGTCAAAGCGGTGCTGCCAATAAACCTAAGAAACCAAAGATCGTCGCCACAACGTTTGCGGTGGTTCAAATAGCCGACAAGTTGGATTTGCCACTTGTTGGCGTTCCAACCACTCAAAATAAGATTCCTGCTCGCTATGCCCATGCCACCCGGGTCGGAAATCCGATGAACCCAAGTGTTGAAAAAATCGCAGCGCTCAAACCGACTGCGGTTTATTCAGTCACGACATTAAAAGATCAGTTTGGCAAAGCGTTTAAACAACGTCATATACAACCGCATTTTCTGAATCTGACCAGCGTTGCGTCGCTTAAACGGACTATTTCAAGTATGGGGACGCAGTATCATCGAACCCGACAGGCCAAGGCGGCTGTCCGGGAAATCGATCAGTCTGAAAATCAAGTTAAAGCAATTGCTCAAAAACAACGGGTCAAGCCACGGGTGTTGATTTTAATGGGTCTTCCCGGCGCGTCTTACATGATTGCCACAAATCGCTCATACGTAGGTGACTTGGTCGAAATCGCCGGTGGGAACAATGTTTTTGCTTCAAAGACTCAAGAATTTATTCAACCAAATGACGAAGCGATCAAAAGAGCCCGGCCGCAGGTCATCTTGCGGTTGGCTCATGCATTACCAAATATGGTGATTCCGCAATTTGATTCGGAGTTCAAATCGGATCCAATGTGGAAGACGGTTCCGGCTGTCAAAAATCACCGAGTTTATAATCTAGAGGAACCCAACTTTGATGCCACTGCGAATATGCGCGCACCCCAGGCACTCAAAATTGTGTCTAACTGGCTATACCCTCAGCAGGGGAGTGGTCAGAAGTGAGTCGTGCTGAAAAACTATGGTATCCGATTGTCTTGACGTTACTCATCATTACGATTGTCATCTCGTTGATGGTGGGGGCCAGCTTCATTTCGCTTCAACAAATCATCAGTGCCTTTTCTGGCGGCAATCCCAACCAGCTCAGCATTTTAACCAGTATTCGGCTTCCGCGGATCTTCGCTGCCATGCTTTGTGGTGGCATGCTGGCGGTGGCAGGGGCTGTGAGTCAGGCAGCTTTTCGAAACGTATTGGCGGACCCCAGTATTTTGGGCGTGACCAGTGCCGCTGATTTCTTTATTTTAATTGGCGCAATGTTGGTGCCGACCTTTCCGGGAAACAAGTTCGTTTTCGCGTTGATTGGTGGTTTGGTTGCCTTGGCGTTGTTGACCAGTAAATCGGCGTTAAGCAGTCCCTACCGCCTGATTATTATCGGTGTTGCGATGATGCTGACATTTACAGGATTTGAGCAGCTGTTTTCAAACGGAATGGGTGTTCAGACAACGGGTTCGTTTAATGGCATTACTTGGTCGCAGACAGAAGTCTTGCTGTTTCTCGGCGTCAGCGGCATGTTTGTCGCGGTGTTTCTTTCGCCGTGGGCAAATTATTTGAAACTGTCTACCGAACAGCTCCAGACTAAAGGCGTTTCGGCCTCCATGATGCGGATCGGATTATTATGTGTGGTCGTCTTTTTGTCATCCAGCGTTTCATCGGTGGTTGGGACAATTCCGTTCATGGGAATTGTTGTGCCCAACATCGTCCGCTACCTGGTGGGGCGGGATTATCAGACCATTATTCCGCTTTCGATGCTCATGGGCGCTTGGCTGCTGTTAGTGATTGACACGATTGGGCGAATTGTCGTCTTGCCGAGTGAACTGTCCGCAGCAGTTATTATGACCGTCATTGGGGGGCCATTTTTGATTATGATGCTGCAAAGGAAGAATTTTAATGGAATTAAATCAAGTTAGCTATCATTATCCACAACAAAAATTGCTTCTAAATCAAATAACGGCAACCGTTCCGGAAGGCCAAATTTTATCGAGTATTGGTCCCAACGGCGCCGGCACGTCAACCTTGCTGAAACTGCTGGCGGGATTAATCCAGCCGACTTCCGGCAAGGTCTTATTAAACGATCAGCCAATTTCAAATCTTTCACGAAAAACCTTGGCCACCAAAGTTGCCGTTGTCAGCCAGCAAAATGATATTTTTGACGATATGAAAGTGATTGACATTGTTAAAACCGGACGACTGGCACACCACAATTTGTTGGCAACGATTGATGATTCTGAAGTTGCTGACTACATTGTAGTAACCAATTTGGCCGAGTTGGCGCAACGACCGATTTCATCATTGTCGGGCGGTCAGCGACAGCGTGTTTGGTTAGCGTCTGCGTTGGCACAAGAGCCACAATATTTATTGCTGGATGAACCGACGACCTACTTGGATATTCACTACCAAGCCGAATTAATGACAATTTTAAAGCGGCTCCACGAACAACAGCAGATGACAATTATTATGGTGCTTCATGATATCAATCAGGCGTTTCGAATCAGTGATCAATTATGGTTGGTAAAAGATGGCCAACTGGTCAAGCAGGGGCGTCCAGCTGATTGTTATGACCAACGACTGATAGAGCAGATTTTTGGCACCAATATTCAAATCGTTGACGTGCCAAATTATGGCCGCTACATCGTAGAAATCGCCGATGCCCAGCCCAATTTAGCTGAATGACGATATCTAAAAGACACGAAAAAACGGACAACCAAAGCAAATCACATTTGCCATGGTTGTCCGTTTTTTATCTGTTAATCGCTAATGACTTATTTTTTTGGTTCATAGACAGCTTTTGGTGTCCCATAACGTGCTTTGCCCCAAGTCTTTTGCAACCACGGAACAAACCAGTAATCGATCCCAAATGAACGACCTGAACCATTCATTAATGCAATGGCTGCGAAGACAATCCATGCGTGGGCCCAAGTTGGAACGCCCATCAAGAAGATGATGACCAATGCCAGGTCGGCCAGCCATGTGAACCAGCCGAAGAAGATTAAGCACCCGATGATGCCTTCAAGTACGGTTAAGCCCATGCCAACCGGAATAATGGTATTGATCGAAAAGGCATCCACCATTAAGACGATTCCAAGGAATAATCGTAACGGCACGCTCCATAAAACGTTGCTTCGACGAGCGGTGTTGCCACCAAAGACGGTCCGGTTATTTTCAACTCTAAAGAATTCGTCAAGCAGGTACATCATCATGAAGTAGCCGGAACGAATTCGCCAGAAGTAAAGCAGGTTGGTTCCG
>NZ_JAXGWW010000147.1:0-5115 GCF_040773105.1 Lentilactobacillus sp. | reverse complement strand
TGGGCACTTCAATTTCTTGCATAGCCATTTTGGCAAAACTTTGATATAGTTAAGTTGTTAAAACCTGCGAAAAGTGTCAGGTTTTTTTATTTGAATTAATTTTAGGATGAATTGATGAAGGAGCAAAAATAATGGTCGAGTCAGCAGAAAAGCAATGGTACGTGTTGCACACTTATTCAGGTTATGAAAATAAAGTCAAAATGAACTTGGATAGTCGAAAGGAATCAATGGGAATGCAGGACTACATTTACCGTGTGGTCGTCCCCGAACAAGAAGAACATGAAGTTAAGAACGGCAAGGACAAAGTTAAGATGGACAAGACGTTCCCAGGTTATGTGTTAGTGGAAATGATCATGACTGACCAGGCCTGGTATATCGTTCGAAATACTCCTGGCGTTACCGGATTTGTCGGGTCCCATGGCCAAGGTAGTAAGCCAACACCGCTGCTTCCTGACGAAGTGGATTTGGTCCTTAAACGAATCGGAATGAGTTCACGCCATGAGGATCTTGATGTCAACATTGGCGATACGGTTAAGATTGTTGATGGGGCGTTTACCGGTCTCGATGGCAAAGTAACTGAAGTTGACAACGAAAAGCAGCGTCTGAAGGTAAACATTGAAATGTTTGGTCGTGAAACCAGCACGGATCTGGACTTTAATCAGGTGGATACTGCCCTTTAATTCAAAGTAGGTGGTCGTTATGGTTGGAATAACGATTGGAATGATTGTTTTAGTGCTCTTGGTAATGATTCCCGCGTCTTTTAAGTTTGTCGCGCTGGGAAAACCCAAAACTCGGCAGACGGTCGGCGCTTTAGAACCTGCTGATCAAATTCCAACGATCTTTCTCCCTGGATATTTTGGCAACAGATTTTCATTTGGTCGTCTGCTGAATCGGTTGTCGCTTCGGTATCAGGCAAACAAGTCAATGGTGGTTAAAGTTGACCTGCACGGCAGGATTCGGATTCGTGGAACCATCAGTCAATCACGGCCAATGATTCAGGTATTGTTTGCCAACAAACTATCAAGACCTGAACAGCAGGCCACCTGGCTAGCTGATATTTGTCGGGCGCTTCATGACCGATATGGGGTCAATCAGGTTAATTTGGTGGGACATTCGATGGGCTGCATTACCATATTCTGGTTTTTAACCCATCAGTCTGCGACCAGTATGGTAACCGTGAAGCGCGTCGTTGCAATTGCCGGGCCGTTTAATGATTCTGAAATTGCCCGAAGCACCAGTGACATTGACGCCTATCCACTTAACGCAAAGGGACCGGTAAAGAAGATGCCCATTTATCGCGCCCTTTCCAAACGGGTTTTTGCGATTCCCAAAGACATTCAAGTTCTTAATATTGCCGGTCGGATCAGCAATCTTCAGCAAGATGACGGGCAGGTGTCACTTAACAGTGCTTTTTCGTTGAGGTATCTGCTTCGCGCGCCCGTTGAACAGTATCGAGAACTCGTGATCCATGGCAAGCGGGCCACCCACAGACTACTCCATGAAAATTCGGAAGTTGATGAGGGCATCGCAAAATTTATTTGGAATCTATAAATTAGGTTGTTGATTGAAGATGTTTATGTTATATTAGTATGGTATGTTTAAGCATACCCACGTGGGAGGAGAAATTTTTATCTCCATTTACCACACACGGACTTAAGGAGGTTATGTCTCGTGGCTAAAAAAGTAGCGAATATTGTTAAATTGCAAATTCCAGCGGGCAAAGCAACACCTGCCCCTCCAGTTGGACCTGCATTAGGTCAAGCAGGTATCAACATCATGGGATTCACAAAGGAATTTAATGCACGTACTGCCGATCAGGCAGGGATGATTATTCCTGTTGTCATTACTGTGTATGAAGATCGTTCATTCGACTTCATTACCAAGACTCCACCTGCTGCTGTGTTACTCAAGAAAGCTGCTGGTGTTCAAAAGGGTTCCGGCGAACCAAACACTAACAAGGTCGCAACTGTTACCAAAGACCAAGTTAAAGAAATTGCCGAAACTAAAATGAAAGACCTAAACGCAGCTGATGTTGAAGCAGCAATGCGCATGGTTGAAGGTACCGCACGTAGCATTGGCTTTACTGTCGAAGGATAGTTTGACCATTCTATAGTCGGGACTTTTAACGGTGATGCACTGTTTCACGTCGCGTGGGAGGTTTATCCGTTATAACCACAAAGCAAGGAGGAAAACACACATGGCTCGTAAAAGAGGTAAAAATTACAAGGCAGCTGTCGAAAAGGTTGAAGCTGGAAAAGCATACCCAATCCAAGACGCTGTTAAGTTAATTAAGGATATTGATTTTGCAAAGTTCGACTCAACAGTTGAAATTGTATTTAAATTAAACGTTGATACTAAGCAGGCTGACCAACAATTACGTGGTGCTGTTGTCTTACCTAATGGAACTGGTAAGGAACAAACAGTTATCGTATTTGCAAAGGGTGACAATGCTAAAGCAGCTAAAGATGCTGGCGCTGACTTTGTCGGTGACACTGATTTGGTTGAAAAGATTCAAGACGGTTGGCTTGACTTCGATGTTGCAATTGCAACACCTGATATGATGGCTCAAGTAGGTCGTTTAGGTCGAGTTCTTGGACCTAAAGGCTTAATGCCAAACCCTAAGACTGGAACCGTTACAATGGATGTTACCAAAGCCGTTCAAGAATCAAAGGCTGGTAAGGTTACTTATCGGACTGACCGTGACGGTAACGTTGCTGTTCCAGTTGGTAAGGCTTCATTTGATAACGACAAGTTGCTTGGTAACTTGAAGACAATCGAAGATGTTATTGTAAAGGCACGTCCAGCTTCTGTTCGTGGCGTTTACGTTAACAATGTTTCAATTTCAACAACCTTTGGCCCTGGTGTCAAAGTTGATCTTGACTCATTTGCATCTGTTGAAGCTTAGTTAGATCAGATTAAATAAAAAATCCCTGATTGACGGCCCATCACAATTTGTGATAGACTGTTAGTTGCTGATATATTCGCCTAAGACTCAGGTGGCTTTATGCCTTAATATCCTGCCGAGGAAAGTGTTTACTTTTTTCCTATGTCTGGGTGGGCATAGGGATTTTTTATTAAATCCCAACAATTATTTTGGGAGGTGAATTTCGTGAGTGAAAAAGCTGTTGCTGTAAAAGCACAAAAGGTTGAAGCTGTTACTGAGGAATTGAAGAATGCTTCATCTGTTGTCATCGTCAACTATCGTGGTTTGACGGTTGCTGAAGTGACCGACTTACGTAAGCAATTACGTGATGAGGGCGTTAAGATGGAGGTTATCAAGAACAAAGTGATGGACCGTGCCGCTACTAAAGCTGGTTTTGAGGAATTAAAGCCAACTTTTGCCGGCCCTACTGCTGTTGTATTTTCATCAGAGGATCCTATTGCAGGACCTAAGATTATCCACAACTTTACAAAGACTAACGACCAAATTAAGATTAAAGGCGGCGTTATCGATGGCCAAGTTGCCAGTCTTGATGAAATTACTGCCTACGCTGCATTGCCTAGCCGTGAAGAATTGTTATCAACTCTTGCTAACATTCTTCAAGCACCTGTCCGTAACTTTGCGTACGGTGTTAAAGCTATTGCTGATAAGAAACAATCTGACGATGGCGACGCTGCCTAATCAGAACTAAATAATTCCAATTAAAATGGAGGAAAATATAATGGCTTTTGATAAAGATAATATTATTGACCAATTAAAAGATGCTTCAATTTCTGACCTTAACGACTTAGTTAAGTCAATTGAAGACGAATTCGGTGTTTCAGCTGCTGCTCCAGTTGCTGCTGCTGGTGCTGCTGGCGGCGACGGTGCTGCTAAAGATTCATACGACGTTGAATTAACTGAATCCGGTGACCAAAAGGTTAAAGCCATCAAGGCTATCCGTGACATCACTGGTCTTGGTTTGAAAGATGCTAAAGGACTTGTTGACAAGGTTCCTTCAGTTATCAAGGAAGGCGTTTCAGAAGACGAAGCCAACAAGATCAAGGAACAACTTGAAGCCGTTGGTGGCGTTGTTACCCTTAAGTAGTCGTTTTACGACTCACATACAAGAAGAGGCCGGTGCAAACGAAAGTTTGTATTCGACCTCTTTTTTTAATCTGCTGGCGGGCTGGGAGTCAAATTCAATTCAGTGCACACATTGATTGTGTCATCGATTATTTATTGGCATAATGAAGTGGAGTTAATTATTCAAAATGAAATAACGGAGGCAAATAATGTTTAATAAGCTTAAGGATTTTATTGATAAACGGATGACCCTAATTAAATTAATTTTTGTCTTCTCGGTTTTAATTTTCGTTGTGCGTCAATTGGCAAAAATTATTCGGGAAGTGAATGGGGAACAATTCAAGACTGTATTAGCGAGTCAAAGTCAGAGCTCACTGTTGATCATGCTGATTGTCGGCTTTATTTCAATTTTGCCGATGCTGGTCTATGATTACTCAATTGTTCAATTTTTACCCGGCAAATTTTCACCTGGATACATAGTGCGTAGTGGCTGGATCGTGAATACGTTTACCAACCTGCTTGGATTTGGTGGCCTTCTTGGGGCTAGTTTACGAGCCCATTTTTATGGTAAAAGTGCCTCACGCAAGCAGATTTTATATGCAATTTCGAAAGTTGCCCTGTTTTTGATTTCAGGACTGTCATTACTTTGCTTTGTTTCGTTGATCATGATTTTTGGTTTTGGGATTGGGACGGGCTTTGCCCAATACTGGATTTGGCTGGTTGGTGGCGCGATTTATTTTCCGGGTGTGTTGATCTTTACCAAGCTCAATAATTCGCAGTTTTTCAGTGATTTGACCACCAAGCAGGAACTAATTATGACCGGTGGATCATTTATGGAGTGGGGAAGTGCGCTTGGGTTCTTCATTTTGATTGGTTACTTGATGAAGCTGCCAATTGATTTTAGCCTGGTGATTCCAATCTTTGTGGTCGCAAACGTGGCGGGGGTTGTTTCCATGATTCCTGGCGGTCTGGGGTCTTTTGATATATTTGTCATTATTGGACTCGGCTTCATTGGGGTTGCCCGCAGCGATGCTTTGGTCTGGATCCTTCTTTATCGGCTTTTCTATTACCTGCTGCCATTTATTGTTGGCACGATCTTATTTGTTCAC